>JASHUO010000776.1 GCA_030039975.1 Alphaproteobacteria bacterium | reverse complement strand
GCCGCTGTTCGTCGCGCCACCCTGAGCCGATCCGCTGGAGCCGCAGGCGGCGAGAGCGCCGAAGATGATGGTTGCCAGCACTGCCAGCCTGATCAAACGCATCGTGCCGTCCCTCGTCGAGGTCGTCGGGCGATCGGCACTATCGCACAAATTGCGCAGACGGGTCAGTGTGCTTGTGGTGGCTGCGCTTGGGCGACGGGCTGCCAGCCGCGAGCGACCATGCAGGCGTCCTGCAACCGGGCGATCCGGGCTCTGGCGCTGTCGTAGCTCTCGTTCAAGGCCCAGAAGGAGAACGGGGGCGGGCCGGTTCCTTCGCGCAGGCAGTCGGTGAGATCGCTGCGCAGATCGCCGCTGGTGGCGCCCGGCTTCGTCCATTCGTCGGCGCCAGGGGGTTGGCAGGCGACGAGCGCCAGCGGAAGCAGCAGGAGCGCTGCGATGCGGGCAGCGAGCGCTATGGGCGCAGCGATCGTGGTCACCGCTTAGAAGTGGACGCTCGCATCCCTCCCGTCAAAGCCGTTTTCTCGGTCCGGCGCGGCGGCGGCGCAGCGACGCGTAGCGCAGGCACCACAACGCCCCCGCCGCATCCGGCGACGGGGGCGCGTGAAGAGCGGCCGAAGCCGCGCGTGCTATTTGTTCCGCTCGGCGCTGTTGGTGATCGCCTGTCCGGCGCTCGACAAATCCTGGCCCGCGCCGGCCGTCGTGTTGCACGCGCTCAAAACAGCGCTTGCGCCGGTCAGCAGGAATAGCGCCAGGAACAGCTTGGCCAACGATGTCCGCATAATCGACCTCCGGGGATCGCCTGTCTCTTCCACTCAACGGAACACCGGGATTTCTGCCGTCGTTCCAATCACGCATGTGGTGTGCTGCGCCGCACCGAAAAGCGCCGTGGTTGCGGCGTTGTGTTTCCGGGTCGTAACACCGCACGTGATGCGGCCGCGCAGGAAGCCCGCGCCATTGCGGCATCGTTGCGGTGGCGAAATCTCTGCTCACGATCAGACGCCGCGCTCGTCACTCAGAACGCGGGTGTTACTAGCCCGGCGTGCATGGCAGCGTGGCGCCACGCACCGCCTTTCTTGAGATTTCGGTAAGCATTGCGGCCAATTCTCGCCGCGGGACGCTGTCGAAGTCGCCGTGCGATTTGCGTTCGACACGGATCGCACGAGCCAGACCAGAGGTGCGCGGGATGAGCCTGCTGAACAATTTGAGGATCCAGTGGAAATTGCTGATCCTCATCAGCTTGTCGGCAATCGCGCTGATCGTCGCGATCTTCGTGGCCGCGCTGCTGCTGCACAGCCGAATGATGGACGAGCGCATCGCCAAGCTGCGCGCGGTCGACGACATGGTCTATGGCGTGATGGCGGGGCTCGATGCCGCGGAGAAGCGCGGCGAGTTCAGCCATGACGAAGCGCTCAACCGTTTCCGCGCCATCGTCCACAGCATGCGCTTCGAGGGCGATAATTACGTCTTCGTGCATTATCTCACCGGCATCAATCTCGCGCATGGCGCCGATCCCAAGGAGGAAGGCAGCGATCGCTCGCAGCTGAAGGACGCCAACGGCAAGGCCTATGTCCAGGAGATGCTGCGGGTTGCAACGGAGCAAGGCGAAGGCATCGTGGGCTACGCCTATCCGCGCGGCAGCGGCGGCGAGCCGCTGCCGAAGATCAGCTACATCAAACGCTTCGCGCCGTGGAAGGCGCTCATCGGCGCCGGCGTCTATGTCGACGATATCGATGCGGCCCTCTGGAGCACGCTCGAGACCTTGGGCGGCATCGGTCTTGCCGTGCTGGCCGTGCTCGCCGCCGCGGGCTGGTACATCAGCCGCAGCATCGCCCATCCGCTGGGCGCGCTGCAGAGCAAGATGGAGGCGCTGGCAACGGGCAATCTCGCCGTCGAGGTCGCGACAACCGATCGGCGCGATGAAGTCGGCGGCATGAGCCGGGCGGTGCAGGTATTCAAGCAAAACGCCTTGGCCATGGAGCGCATGCGCGGCGAGCAGGAAGCGATGAAGCGCAATGCCGAGGCGGAGAAGACCAAGGCGACGCGTGCGCTGGCGGACGGCTTCGACCGGGCGGTCAAAGGCATCGTCGAGTCGCTCTCTGCCGCGGCTAGTGAGATGCAACTGACGGCGGAATCCATGTCCGGCACCGCCGAGCGCACCAAAGAGGGCGTGATGGCGGTCTCGTCGGCCTGCCAGCAGACCTCGAGCAATGTGCAGACGGTCGCCAGCGCGTCCGAAGAGCTGGCGACCTCGATCGGCGAGATCGGCGGCCGGGTCGAACAGGCCTCCCGCATCGTCGCGCGCGCGACGGAAGTCGGCCAACGCACCAACGCCACGGTCGCGGGGCTCGTCGATGCGGCGCAAAAGATCGGCGAGGTGGTGGCGCTCATCAACGATATCGCCAGCCAGACGAACCTGCTCGCCTTGAATGCGACGATCGAGGCGGCGCGCGCCGGCGAGGCGGGCAAGGGATTTGCCGTGGTGGCGACGGAGGTCAAGTCGCTCGCCACCCAGACCGCGAAGGCGACGGACGACATCCGCGCGCAGATCAGCGCCATCCAGGACGAGACGCGACAAGCGGTCGATGCCATCCGCGACATCTGCCAGACCATCGTCGAGGTCAGCGAGATCTCGAGCTCGATCGCGACGGCGGTCGAGGAGCAGGGTGCCGCCACCAAGGAGATCGCGCGCAATGTCCAGCAAGCGGCGGTCGGCACCGATCAGGTTGCGCGCAGCATCACCGAGGTGAGCACGATCGCGCGCGATGCCGGCTCCGCCGCCGACCGGGTGCTGGGCGCCGCGAGCAAGCTGTCCAAGCATTCGACCTTGCTGCGCACCGAGGTCGACCGCTTCCTTGCCACGGTTCGCGCAGCGTAGGGGGCCATTGGCTCGGCTCTGGAAGCGCTGATGAATGCGCATCTCGCGACGCCTCAGCTGCCCCCATCGCTTTGCCCGCGAAAGCGGGCATCCAGGAGCTTCAGCCCCGATGAGCGGAGCGCATGGCACTGGGTCCCCGCCTTCGCGGGGACGGCGGGATATTTATTGGAGCGCTTCCACTATGGCGGGTCACACCCCTGTCGCGCGGTGCGCATCAGCTATCCGCCAACGGCGGTTGAAGGAGGCGCGTGAAAGACCATAACGTTCGGCGAGGCAAGAACCGGGAGAAGGGCGGGCGATGACCAGCGGCGGAATGATCCTGGGCGCGGTTCTGGTCACGCTCTGCGTTGCGGCGGTGGCGCTGATCTCGGGCCGCAATGTCCGCTCGACCCGCGACTTCACCATCGCCGGCAGCCGGGCCGGTTGGCAGATCGTCGCCGGCATCATCGTCGGCGCGCTGGTCGGGGGCTCCTCGACCGTCGGCACGGCCCAGGCCGCTTTCGTCTATGGTCTCCCCGCCTGGTGGTTCACGCTTGGCGCCGGGCTCGGCTGCCTGGTGCTGGCCGGCTGCTTCGCCCGGCCGCTGCGCGTCTCGAACGTGGAAACGCTGCCGCAATTCCTGGTCGCGAGCTTCGGCACACCGATGCGGCCGCTCATCGCCGTGTGCGACAGCATCGGCATCTTCATGACCATTCCGGGCCAGGTGGCCGCCGCGCTCGCGCTGCTGGCGGTGCTGCTGCCTTGGCCGGAGATCGCGATCATCGGCGTGGCCGGGCTGCTGATCGTGCTTTACGTCTTCACCGGCGGCGCGATCAGCGCCGGCGCCGCCGGGTTCGTCAAGCTGCTGATCGCGTTTGCGGCGCTGATCGTCTTCGGCGTCGTGGCGCTCGCGCTGGGCGGCGGCGTCAGCGGCTTCGAGGCGGCGCTGCCCCGCGGTTATTTCGATCTCTTCGGCAATGGCCTCTGGACGGATCTCGGCAGCGGGATCGGCATCATCCTCGGCGTGCTCACCACCCAGGTCTATGTCCAGGCGGTGCTCGCCGGCCGCAACGTGCAGCAATCGCGCCTGGGCGCGGTCATTGCCGGCATCGGCACCACCGTCTTCGGGCTGGGCGGCGTCGCCGTCGGCATGTTCATGAAGGTGCACGAGCCGACGATCCGTCCCGCCGAAGCGCTGCCGCTCTTCGCCGCGCATTATTTTCCCGGCATCCTCGGCGGCATGCTGATCGGCGCCATCCTGATCACCGTGATCACCTGCGCCGGCGGCCTGGCGCTGGGCATCGCCACGATGGTGACGCGCGACCTCTATCAGCAGCTCCTGCGCCCCGGCATGCGCGACAGCGAGGGTGTCGCGGTGGCGCGGACGGTCATCGTCGCGGTGGTCATTCTCGGGCTCTTCGTCGGCGCCAGCAACGTGATGAAGCTGATCATCAACTACAGCTTCCTCGCCTTTGCCTTCCGCGCGGATGTGATCCTGGTGCCGCTCATCGTCGCCGTCTTCTTCGGGCGTTCTCGGCTCTGCGGTACCGGCGCGGGCATCGGCGCGGTGCTCGGCGGCATGCTGGCGAATATCGGCTGGAGCCTGGCCTTGGGCGGCGGCGAGGCGGTCTTCGCCGGGCTTGTGGGCAGTGCTGCGGGCCTCGCCATCGGCTATGCTCTGGAGCAGCGCTTCGGCGCCCGTCAGGCCCAGCTCGGCGCCGCGCTCTCCGGCGAAGCATCGCGATCGCGCAGCAGATGACGAGGAGAATCGCATGGTCGAAGTGATCCCCTCCGGCGAGGTCCTGGGCGCGCGCGTCATCGGTCTCGACCTGTCGCAGCCGCTCAGCGACCGCGCGCTCGGCATCGTGCTGCGCGCGCTCGCCGATCATGCGGTCCTCTGCTTCCCCGGGCAGCGCCTCGATGCCGGCGCGCAAGTGGCGTTCAGCCGCCGCTTCGGCGAGCTCGAGGTGCATGTGTCCGGGGCGTTTCAGGATCCGGCGCATCCCGAGGTGATGACGCTCTCCAACATCACCGAGAATGGCCGTCCGATCGGCCTCGCCGATGCCGGCCAGGATTGGCACACCGACATGTCGTTCAGCCGGATGATCGCGTTCGTCAACGTGCTCTACGCGCTGAAGGTGCCGCGGCGCGACGGCAAGGCGCTGGGCAATACGGAATTTGCCAGCATGACGGCGGCTTATGAGGCGCTGCCGCCTGAGCTGAAGACGCGCCTTGCGGGGCTGACGGCAACGCACGACTTCGAGAAATTCTGGGAGATGATGCGCCGGCGTAAAGGCGCGGCGACGCCCCGGGCGCCGCTGACCGAGGAGCAGCGGCGGAAGAAGCCGCCGGTGTCGCACCCCATGGTGATGAAGCATCCGATCTCCGGCCGGCGGATCCTCTACGCCAATCCCGGCTACACCATGCGCGTCGACGGGTTGCCGCAGGACGAAAGCGACGCGCTGCTCGAGTATCTCTTCGACCATCAGGTCCGCCCCGAGTTCATCTACGCCCATCGCTGGACCGAAGGCGATGTGCTGGTCTGGGACAATCTGCAGACCTTGCACAACGCGGTCGACGATTACGGCCCGGACGAGCCGCGCCTCATCAAGCGCTGCCAGGCGATGGCGAATCTGGTGTTCGAGCCGGGCTTCGCCAGATTAGCTGGCGGCGCTGCGGGGTGAGAGAGCAGCACGTCGCGCACTGTCGAATCCTCCACTGACGCTCGCGTCTGCGACGCGAGCGACCCCCCTCCCTAACCCTCCCCCTCAAGGGGGGAGCGGAATGGGATTGCGGGGGCCAGAGGCTGGTCCAGCGGCGTCTTGCCGGAAAAGCCGAATGGCAGCAGACTGAATTTCTGACGCCCGTTCGTCTGGATACGGAATCCTTCGCGCCGCCGACACGGCGACGGTGTCGATGCGCCGTGGTGCGTCGGCGAGTTTTCACAGTGCCAGGCGTCTGAAGACAAGGGAGGTTGACCATGGCTATGACCGGCGTATTGCGGCCCGGGCACGCGCAGCTGCGGGTGATCGATCTCGATCAAGCCGTCCAGTTCTATGGCGATGTCCTGGGGCTCGTGGAGACGGGGCGAGACGGCAGCGGCAGGGCGTATTTCAAGGCCTGGGACGAGCGCGACCACAACAGCCTCGTCCTGCGCAAAGCCAAAACCGCCGGCATCGACCATTTCGCGTTCAAGGTGCGCGACCGGTCGACGCTTGAACGGTTGGAAAGCGATCTGCGGGAATGCGGTGTCGCCGTCGAACGGGTGCCCGAGGGAGAGATGCTCGCGACCGGCAGGCGGGTTCGCTTCGAAATCCCCACCGGCCACCGGATCGAGCTCTACGCCGACAAAGAGCCGGCGCTTTATCCCGGTCAGCTGCGCAACCCGCGGCCGTGGACGGAGGCGGCCGAACATGGCATCGCGCCGATCCGCATGGATCACACGCTGCTCTACGGTCCGAACGTCAACCAGGCCCTTGGCCTCTTCACCGAGATTCTCGGTTTTTACCTGACCGAATATGTCACGCTGCCGGATGGTGAGACCAAAGGCGCGCTGTGGCTGAGCTGCTCGGTCAAGGCGCACGATATTGCCTTCGTCGAGCATCCCGAGCCCGGGAAACTGCACCACGTCTCGTTCCTGCTCGACTCCTGGGAGAAGATCCTGCGCGCCGGCGACATCCTGTCGATGAACAAGGTGCCGGTCGAGATGGGGCCGACCCGGCACGGGATCACCCGCGGCATGACGATCTACGGCTTCGATCCCTCCGGAAACCGGTTCGAGACCTTCACCGGCGGTTTGCAGAGCTATCCCGATCAAGCGCCCATCGCGTGGAGCTGGGAGGAGCTGCCCTCCGGCCTCGACTATCCCCAGCGCAAGCTGCATGAGACGTTCTTGAGCGTCGTGTCCTGACGGCGGCTACGCGTCCGCACAGGGCTCACACCACAGAGGCAGTGAGGCAGTGAGGAGAAGAATTGGCGCGTTTCGCGCGCCCTGAAGCTCACCGCCTCACTGACTCTGTGGTCAATCCATACGCGGTCGTCCCGGCCACACCTTCGGCAGGCGGCGGGCGAGCCAGGCGGCGAGGGCGGCGTTGACGGCGATGGGGCGCTCCTG
>JASHUO010000775.1 GCA_030039975.1 Alphaproteobacteria bacterium | reverse complement strand
TGGTGCGATCGTGTCCGCGGGGGCGCAGACCCCACCGTCGGCGCCCCCACAGGCACCACAACGGTTTCAGGTCCCCGGCAAGACGCCACAGGAACGCTGCTATTATCGGTACAGAACCGCTCATAACTATAATCATGTCGGGCCAAAAGCGATGGCAGCGTGTCCCGATCCAAATCAAGAAATGCCGAACCCTGATTGAGAATAGCAGGCGGGTTAGGCCCGACTTTCGCGCATCGGGCTTCGCGCCCTAATACCGTGATTTTATGTTCCCATACGCGTTTGAGCAGGTCGTGAGTGATCCCGACACAGAGTGTTTCGGTGCGTCTGCTCGGCAGAATGTAGACGCAAAACATCGAGCTCGATTATCGGTGGGTCCCGGCTTGCGCCGGGACGGACGCACAATTCAACCTATTCCCCGCGCGCCTTGGTATAGGGATAGATCAGGTCGCCGGTCTTGTATTGGTCGGGCGCGAGGATCGACACGGTCTTGGGTTCGCGGAACTGGTCGAGGTCGTTGCCCTTGATGTCGTGATACTGCACCCAGATCGGCCGGCCCTCGGTCCACTCGCCATCGGGGCCGAACGCGATGTCGCCGACGATGGTGTGGAAGGCGTGAGCGTGCATATATTTGGCGAGCGTGTCGTCATCGAGACTCTTGGTCGCTTCGACCGCATCGCCGAGAATCTGCAGCTCGCTATAGGCGAAAGGCGGCAGGAAATAGCCGAGCGGATCGATCCCTCCGGCGCTCGCCTTGGCCTGGTATTTCTTCAGGAACGCCATGACGCCGGGGAATTCCATCGGCTTTACCGGCTCCCACAGCTCGATATTGACGATGCCGTTCATCGCCGGCCCGAGCTGGGTCTTGAGCGCCGCCGAGGGCAGCCCGACGAACGCGCCGCCGAGCATCTGGGTCTTGAGCCCGATCTCTTCGACGGCGCGCAGGATGCCGACGGTGTCGGGCGGATATGACGCGACATAGACGATATCGGGCTCGGCGGCCTGCACCGCGCGCACGATCGGCGCGTAGTCGACGGTGGTCGGCGGATAGGTCTTGTCGTAGACGATGGTGAGGCCGGCCGCCTTGGCATTGGCCCGCGCCCCATCGGAAGCATTGCGCGAGAACTCGGCATCGGCGGCGACGATCGCCACCGTCTTCGGCTTCGGGTTCTGCGCCATCACCAGATCGAAATACCCCGCGGAGAAGGTCTGCTTCGGATTGGGCCCGAAGACCAGCATCGAGAAGTAGCGGGGGTAATGGAATTGAGCGTTGGCGGCGAGGGCGAAAAGGCCGAAGAACAGCCGGTTGCGCTGAATCACGATCGGAAAAGCGGGCGCCACCAGATTGGTGCCGTAGCTCGAGATCAGCAGATCGACCTTGTCGATGTCGCACAGCTTGCTGTAGATGCCTGGGACATTGGCGGGATTGCTCTGATCGTCGTAATAGACGAGCTCGACCTTCCGCCCCAACAGCCCGCCTTTGGCGTTGATGTCCTCGGCCCAGATCTGGAAGGCCATGAGCCCGGTCTTGCCGATCACCGCCAAGGGTCCGGTGAGCTCCATGCTGAAGCCGATCTTGATCGGCTCTGCCGCTGCCGCCCCCCATGTCGCCGACAGCATTGCCGCGGCCAAGAGCCCGCCCAGGGCCCGTCGCGAAACCTCGCCTCTGGACGCCATCGCTGCCTCCCTGAAAGCGTTGTTCCGCGAGAGTTGATCACCTCGTCGGAACCTGGCGGCGGTGCGGCGCCGCGCTGTGCTTGTTGGGCAGAGGGGGCATCATATCACCCCGGAGTAGCGGGGTCTGCATTCGTGTGTCCCGCGTGGCTCGCTCGAGATCAGCCCCCGGTGTCGCGCTTGATACCGCGCGGCTGATTGAGCGTCGCGGGCGCAGGCGCGATGACGCGGCTCGCCGGCAGGATCAGCGTTGCCGTCGTCCCCATGCCGGTTGCGCTCGTGATCCGCAGCTGACCGCCATGCATTTCGGCAAGCCGGCGCGCCAGCGGCAGCCCGAGTCCAGAGCCTTCAAAGCGGCGGTTGAAGGCGTCGTCGAGCTGACGGAAGGGTTCGAGCGCGCGCGGGATCTCCTCTGGCGCCATGCCGATGCCGGTGTCGCGGATCGCAAGCGCGATGCCGCCTTCGCCCGTCATGGCTGCCGACAGCTGGATCGAGCCGCCGCGCGGGGTGAATTTCACCGCATTCGACAGCAGGTTCAGCAGCACCTGCTTCAAGCGCACCGCATCGCCGCGGATCGCCGGCAAATCCGGGGGCAGTTCGATGATGAGCTTGAGCTCGCCGGCGATCAGCCCGTCATTGATCAGGCGCTGACAGTCGTCGACCAGGTCGGCCAGACTTACCGTCTCTTCATGCAAGTCGAGCCCGCCGGCTTCGACCTTCGACAGGTCGAGCACGTCGTTGATGAGGCGCAGCAAATGCGCCCCCGACTTATGAATATCGACGGCATAGTCACGATAGCGCGCGCTGATCGGTCCCACCACGGCATCGCGGATCATCTCGGAGAAGCCGATGATGGCGTTGAGGGGTGTGCGCAGTTCGTGGCTCATATGCGCCATGAACTGGCTTTTGACACGGCTCGAGTCTTCGGCGGCCAGCCGTGCCTGATCGAGCTCCTGCACCGTGGTGCTGAGCTGACCATAGGCGCCGAGCCGCGCGGTAAATTCGCGATTGAGATACCACGCCATCAGGAGGAGGGCGGCCAGCAGCGCCATACCGGCGACGGTTTGCACCACCATGGTGCCGCGCCAAGGCGCCAGCGCTTCCCGGCGTGACAGGGCCACCAGCGCGACCAGGGGCAGCTTCTCGACACGCTGATAGCCGGTGATGCGCCACGCGCCTGCTTCGGGAAGGTGGAGCGTCAATACGCCGGAAGCGGCAAACGGCAGCCACTGGGTGAACAGGGTCGTCTGTCCGAAATTCTTGCCGATGTAGTCCTCGCGAAACGGCCAGCTGACCAGCGCCGTGCCGTCGTTGGTCGCGACCATGATGATGCCGCTCTTGCCGATGTGCAGCGTGCTGAAGAACTTCTGCAGGTAGTCACGATTGAGCGTGGCGGCGACGACACCGGCAACGCTGCCGTCCGCACGCTGGTATCGGCGGCTCAACATCAATTGCTTGCCGTCGGCGCGCTGACCCGATGGGTCGCCAAGCGCGACCTGGATGCCGTCCTGCTCGCGCGCCTGGCGGAAAAATGCAGCGCTTGCGAGCTCGGCGCCGACCGGCAGGAAATCGGCCGAGCTCGCGCGGACGCGCCCGTCCGGGTCAAGCACCGCGAGCCCCGCGATCTCGGGCAAGCGCTTCAGCCTCGCCGCAAGCAGGGCTTGCATCGCCCTGGGCGAGCGCGCCTCTCCGGCGTCGATCTCGTCGCTGATGACCTGCAGCGAAAGATCGATGGTCGTGATCGTGTGGGCGACGAATTGCTCGACAGACAGGGCGAGGTTCGAGCTGCTATCGAAGGTGTCGTCGACGGTGATCTCGTAAGAGTGCGACAACATCCACGAGAACATGCCAATCAAGGCCGCGACGAGCGCGCTGGTGATGCCGATGATCCACCGGGTATGCGGCCGATGTGCGAACATACCGGCCTCCTTTCGCCCGTCCATGATTTGGCGCGCCGAGCGTATTGGAGACCGCTTTACAGTGTGTTAAGAGGCTGTTTAGGCGCTGCCGGGCGCTTTGCTCTGCCCCTTTATGAGGATGCGCTTAGCGAAGGCGTTTGCTCTCCCGCTGCGACGCCATTACCTCCGATGTAGTTGCCGGGGCGGCGGGCAGCGGCGACACTCGCCCGCCATCCGCAACCAGCGACCGGCCATGACTTCTCTGCCGACATCCGCCACGCGCCGCCTGCCGATCTTCTATGGCTGGGTCGTCGTCGGCGTCGCCTTCGTCACCATGGCGGTGGGCGTCAATGCGCGCACTGCCTTCTCGCTGCTGTTCCCGCCGATCCTGGCGGAGTTCCATTGGGGCCGCGGCGTCACCGCCGGCGCTTTCTCCTTCGGCTTTCTGGTCTCGGCCGTGCTCGGGCCGGGACTCGGCAAGCTGATGGACCGCTATGGACCGCGCGTGGTGATGGAGCTCGGCATCGCCAGCATGGCGGCGGGGCTCATGCTGGCGACGTTCGTCACCGCGCCGTGGCAGCTCTATCTGACCTTGGGCGTGCTCGTCGGCAGCGGCAGCGTCTGCTTGGGCTATACCGGGCAGTCCTTGTTCCTGCCGCACTGGTTCGTGCGCCGGCGCGGCCTTGCCCTCAGCCTCGCTTTCTCTGGTGTCGGCATCGGCTCGATCGTGCTGCTGCCCTGGCTCGGCAGCCTGATCGGCGCGATGGGCTGGCGCGGCGCCTGTTGGGTGCTCAGCGTGCTCGTGCTGGCGCTGCTGGCGCCGCTCAACCTGCTGCTGCGGCGCAAGCCGGAGGAGCTGGGTCTTGCACCGGACGGCGACGATGCCTCGCTCGAAGCCACCGCCGCCAAGCGCCATGGTGCGGTCGTCGACCCGGCTTGGGTCGCCACCGACTGGACGCTCACCCGCGCGCTCCGCACTGCGCGCTTCTGGTGGATCTCGGCCGGTTATTTCACCGCGCTCTTCGCCTGGTATGCGGTGCAGGTGCACCAGACCAAATACCTGACCGAGATCGGCTTCGGCGCAAGCGATGCCGCCTGGGCGCTCGGCTTCGTCAGCCTTGCCGGCATTCCCGGCCAGATCGCGCTCGGCCATCTCTCCGACCGCATCGGCCGCGAATGGGTATGGACGATCGGCTGCCTGGGTTTCGTCCTCACCTATGTCGCCTTGCTGCTGCTGCGCGAGACGCCGAGCCCCGCGCTGCTGTACCTGATGGTGGCGGCGCAGGGCGTGCTCGGGTACGGCCTCACCTCGGTGATCGGCGCCATCCCGGCCGAGATTTTCGAGGGCCGGCACTACGGCACCATCTTCGGCATGCTGATGCTGACCGCGATCCCCGGCGGCGCGGTGGGGCCGTGGCTCACCGGGTTGCTGCACGATACCACCGGCAGCTACCGGGCCGCCTGGTGGGTCGCCATCGCCTGCAGCCTCCTCTCGCCGGTCGCGATCTGGTGCGCCGCACCCCGCAAGGTGCGGCGGGTGGCCGGGCGGGCGGGGTAGTAAATCGCTCGCTTCCTCTGTCGTCATTCCTTCGAAGGCGGGCCGTCCCTAAGTTTCGCCTTGCCCGCGAAAGTGGGCATCCAGGCGCTTCAGCCCCGACGAGCGGAGCCTATAGCTCTGGGTCCCCGCTTTCGCGGCGCTTCGCGGGGTGACGAAGAGGAGGACGTTTTATTTGAGGCTCCCACCCGCCACCGCGCCGCGAGCCGATGCGGCTGCGGTGTGCTATTCTCGGCCGTGTTGTGGGGAGGGACGCAGGGTTTACGGGCGGAACAGCGGCTGGACATCGAGGAGCCCCGCGCCCGTTCACCGGCTCCGTCCCCCAGGGCGGGAGGCAGCGATGCTCAATCCCACGGCAGTGCTGGCAGGGGCGCTGGGCCAAAATCTCGCCGAGGTTTTCCGGCAGACCTTCGGCAGCCGCGACCCGCTGATCGCGACGGCGCTGGACGAATCGGCGCGCCTCGTCATCGAGCGCATCGGCAGCAGCGACGCCCTCTATCACGACACGCAGCACACGATGATGGTGGCCCTGGTCGCGCAGGACATCCTGCGCGGGCTGCGCCTGGAAAAATCGGTGTCGCCTTCGGACTGGTACCATTTCATCATCGCCGCTTTGACGCATGATCTCGGCTATGTCCGCGGCGTCTGCGCCGGCGACACGGGCGAGCGCTTCGTCATCGACGAGCAGGGCAACACCGTGGCGCCGCCGCGGGGCGCGTCGGATGCCTTCCTGACGCCCTATCATGTCGATCGCTCCAAGATCGCGGTCAAGGAGCGGTTCACGTCACCGCAACGCGTCGATGCCGAGCGCGTCGCCCGCGCCATCGAGATGACGCGCTTTCCGATCCCCAAAAGCGTGGCCTATGCCGAGACCAGTACCGAACCCGGCCTGCTCCGCGCCGCCGATCTGATCGGGCAGCTCGCCGACCCGCTCTATCCGAGCAAGCTCACCGCCCTCTACTACGAATTCAACGAGATCGGGTATCTCGACGAGCTCGGCTACCGCACGCCCGCCGACCTGGTCGAACACTATCCCAACTTTTTCTGGAGCACCGTCGAGCCCTATTTGCAGGATGCGCTGCGCTATCTCGACAATACCATCGAGGGCAAGCAGTGGATCGCCAATCTCTATAGCCACGTTCTGGCAGTGTCCCACGACCAGCCGGTCGCGGGGCCGCATCGCGGCAAGGGCCGTAGTCGCGGCGGCCGGGACCGGCCGAAACCCCGCCGCTCGCGCGCGCGGTGACTTATTCCGCGGCGACGCGGGTCGGGGCGCTGTTCAGCACTTCGGCCGCAGCCGCGGCGACAACCGTGCCGTCGAAGAAGCGCGGGTTCTGCGTGCCCCAGAGCCGCACCGCATTGGCAAAGGCGAAGTCGCGGAAATCCTCCGGCGTGATCAGCCCATCCTCGACCAGCTCATAAGCTTCGGGCACGGGATGCAGCATGTTCGGCACGTCGAAATGCCCGATATCCGAGCTGAAGATCGCATTGATCCGGGCGCCGAAGGGGTTGGCGCGTCCGAACGCGGTGACGTTCATCCGGTCATCGGCTTCGCAGCCGAAATAGAAGGGCTTGGCGTAGAGCTCGACCCAGTCCTCTTTGCGGCTGATGCTGCAGGCGGCGAAATCGTCGAGCACCGAGACGCCGCCGGTGAGCTGGTCCTCGGCGAGGCTCGGCCAGCCGTCGCGCCGCGCCAATTCGGCGGCGAAATCCGCATCGCCATAGGTCTCGACATAGCTGCGCAGCAGCGCGCGGTCGAGCTTCTTCGGATCCATATAGGCGATTCCCGCGGCGCCGCGCCGCTCCCAATGCTCGATGAGATCGGCGAAGAGCTGGCAGCCCCAGCCGACGCCGCCTTCGAGGAAGGCAAAGCGCAGCTCGGGGAAGCGCCGCGTGACGCCGCCCAGGAATAGCGCCTTGGCGACGGCGTGCCCGGCGGCGGCGAAGTGGCCGATATGGTTGAAGGTGAAGTTGGTCGCCGAATTGCGCAGGCCGAAGCTGCGGCCGCCGGTGTGGAAGGTCGGCGCGATGCCGAGTTCGCGGCATTTCTGCCAAACCGGATCGTAATCATAGGCGCTGTCGAGACCGAATTGATCATAGGTCACGGCAAAGCGCGCGACCGTCGGATGATCCATCCCCGCCGCCGCCGGTATGCGGCGCGCGATGCTGCTGCCGAACATGCCGACCTTGGCGCCGAGCTGCTTGGTCACGAAGTCGAGCTCGGCGATCGCCTCGTCGGGGTCATGCATCGGGATGACCGCCGCGGGTGTCAGCCGGTCGGAGAGCTTGGCGAAATAGTCGGCGGTGACGATGTTGAAACCGCGGATCACGGCGCGCCGCGTCTCGCCATCGGGGATGCGCGGGATGCTGAGGCCCGCCGTCGGATAGACAATGCCGAAATCGATGCCGAGCTCGTCGAGCCGGTCGTAGAGCATGCGCGGCATCATCGCCGTGGCGCGATCGCGGGTATTGGTGGATTGGCGCGTCCAATAGCCTTCCATGCCGACGCCGCGCTGCACGCGCTCGGCGACCGAGAGGCTCAGCGCGTCGGGAATCCGCCGCTGGCTGGCGATGAAGCCGTCCGCCGCCTTGTCGCCGGCGACCTTGCGCATGCGCTCGGCGAAGACCGGGACGTATTCGACCCAGTGGCCGTCGCCATCGACGATGGGATGCTTGAGACCGGCACGGACTTCCGCCGCACTGCGATGAGCGCTCATGGCTCGCCTCCGACGTCACGTTTCGCGACGTGGCTCGCGCGAGACACCCGAAGGCATCGCGCACGGCCGAGCTGCGCCTCTTTCGTTTCCGCCCGGGTGCATAGCGGCACCACGGGCGGCCTCCCTCGGCACTCTCTCGCCTGGAAGAAGCGCCGCTCTTGTGCGCGTACCGTAACCTGTTCCGCCAGCGCGCGCAACGAAACGCTGTCTCGGTGTAGTTAGCTCGTCATTTGTCCGGATTTTGTAGCGCGTGATCTGTCCGGTTTTTGAATC
>JASHUO010000774.1 GCA_030039975.1 Alphaproteobacteria bacterium | reverse complement strand
AGCGCCGAACATCGCTCGATCGGGTCTGGGCGGGCGGCGACTGCATCGCCGGTGGCCAGGACCTTACCGTTCAAGCGGTACAGGACGGCCAGCTCGCCGCCCTGTCCATCCACCGCGCGCTCGCGGGATGAGGGAGGGCCCAATGGCTGAGCTCGCCACGACCTTCGCCGGCATCAAATCGCCAAACCCGTTCTGGCTGGCTTCGGCGCCGCCGACAGACAAGGCCTACAACGTGGTACGCGCCTTCGAGGCGGGCTGGGGCGGCGTCGTCTGGAAGACGCTTGGCGAGGATCCGCCGATCGTCAACACCAGCTCGCGCTATGGCGGCCTCTCCTACCGCGGCAACCGCGTCGCCGGCTTCACCAATATCGAACTCATCACCGACCGCCCGCTCGCGGTCAACCTGCGCGAGATCAAGCAAGTGAAGCGCGACTGGCCCGATCGCGCCCTTGTCGTGTCGCTGATGGTGCCGTGCGAGGAGGAGAGCTGGAAACGCATCCTGCGGCAGGTCGAGGATACCGGTGCCGACGGCGTCGAGCTCAATTTCGGCTGCCCGCATGGCATGTCCGAGCGCGGCATGGGATCGGCGGTCGGCCAAGTGCCGGACTATGTCGAGATGGTGACGCGCTGGTGCAAACAGCATTCGCGCCTGCCGGTGATCGTCAAGCTTACGCCCAACGTTACGAATATCCTGGGCCCGGCGCGCGCCGCCGTGCGCGGCGGCGCCGATGCCGTGAGCCTCATCAATACGCTGAACTCGATCATCGCCGTCGATCTCGAGCAAATGGCGCCGGTGCCGGTGGTCGACGGCAAGGGTACCCATGGCGGCTATTGCGGCCCGGCGGTGAAGCCGGTGGCGCTGCACATGGTCGCCGAGATCGCGCGCGATCCGGAGTGTCGCGGCATCCCCATCGCCGGCATCGGCGGCATCGAGACCTGGCGCGATGCGGCGGAGTTCATCGCGCTCGGGGCCGGCACGGTGCAGGTCTGCACCGCCGCCATGCATTACGGCTTCCGTATTGTCGACGACATGGCCGACGGGCTCCGGCGCTGGATGCGCGACAAGGGCTATGGCGGCCTCGCCGATTTTCGCGGCAAGGCGGTGACCAACGTCACGGACTGGCAGTTCCTCAATCTCAATTACCAGATCGTCGCCGAGATCGACCAGGAGCTCTGCATTCAATGCGGCCTCTGCCACATTGCCTGCGAAGACACGGCGCATCAGGCGATCGCGGCGCTGCGCGTCGGTGGAAAGCGACGCTACGAGATCATCGAGAAGGAATGCGTCGGCTGTAATCTCTGCCTCTTCGTCTGTCCCGTGGAGAACTGCATCACGATGCGCCGTACCGACAATGGAGCGGGACACCTCGACTGGACGCAGCATCCCAACAACCCCTTGCGCAAGGCCGCGGAATGAACGCCACCCCGAACCTCAAAATCAGCCAGCAGCGCTTGTGGCAGAGCTTGATGGATATGGCGAAGATCGGCGCCACCGAGAAGGGCGGCAGCAAGCGCTTGGCGCTTACCGACCTCGATCGCGACGGGCGAGACCTCTTCGTCCGTTGGTGCAAAGAGGCCGGTTGTTCGGTCACCGTCGATCGCATCGGCAACATCTTTGCGCGCCGTCCGGGGCGGCGCGATGATCTTCCGCCGGTGGTCACCGGCAGCCATCTCGACACGCAGCCCACCGGCGGCAAGTTCGACGGCGTCTATGGCGTACTCGCCGGGCTGGAAGTGATCCGCACCCTCAACGACCTCAACTACCAGACGGACGCGCCGCTCGAGGTGACGGTGTGGACCAACGAGGAAGGCTCGCGCTTCGCGCCGGCGATGGGGGGATCGGGCGTCTTCGCCGGCGTCTTCACCGAGGCGCACGGCCTTGCCATCGCCGATGCCGACGGCAAGACCATCGGCGAGGAGCTGAAGCGCATCGGCTATGCCGGCGATCGGAAAATTGGCGGCCGGCCGTTCAAGGCCTTTTTCGAAGCGCATATCGAGCAGGGCCCGGTTCTCGAAGCCGAACGCAAGACGATCGGCGTGGTGCAGGGCATCCAGGGCATCCGCTGGTTCGACGTTACCATCACCGGACGCGAGAACCACGCCGGGACGACGCCGATGAACCGGCGCAAGGACGCGCTGCTGGGCGCCGCCCGAATCATCGATGCAATCAATGCCGTCGCACTCGCTTTTCCGCCCGGAGTGTCGACCGTCGGCATGGCCAGGGTGAGCCCCAATTCGCGCAACACCATTCCCGGCTCGGTATATTTTTCGGTCGATCTCCGCCATCCCCGCGACGAAGACCTGCTGAAGATGAAGGCCGGACTCGAGGCGCGGGTCGCCGAAATCTGCGATACGCTTGGTCTTGAGGGCAGGTGCACGGAGATCTGGCATTCCCCGGCGGTGCACTACCACAGCGACTGCATCGCGTCCGTGCGCCGCGCATCCGAAGCACTGGGCTACAGCCATCGCGACATCGTCTCCGGCGCCGGGCACGATGCCGGCTACATCAGCCGAGTGGCACCCGTCGGCATGATCTTCGTGCCCTGCGCCGACGGCGTCAGCCACAACGAGGTCGAGAGTGCGACGCCCGAGGATCTTGCTGCGGGCTGCAACGTGCTGCTTCGTGCGATGCTCGAACATGCTGCCTCGGGCTGAAACCCCGGGAATGGCTGCCGTCTCGGAACGAGCCGCGGACACGAAGGCGCACGATCACAAACCCGCCGGCGGCCGCACGATGCCCGCCGTCGCAATCCGCGATCTGAGCCTCGTCTTCGACACGGCCGACGCGCCGGTCTATGCGCTCTCGCACGTCGATCTCACGGTGGCGACCGGCGATTTTGTCTCGCTGATCGGGCCGTCGGGTTGCGGCAAGACCACGCTCTTGCGCGTCATGGCCGATCTCGAGCGCGCCACCAGCGGCACGATCGAGGTCAATGGCGTCTCACCCGAAGAGGCACGGCTCAAGCGCGCCTATGGCTATGTCTTCCAGGCGCCCGCGCTTTACCCGTGGCGCACCGTGCTGCGCAACGTGACCTTGCCGCTGGAGATCATGCATACGCCGCGCGCGGAACGTCAGGAGCGCGCGCGCCGCGTCCTCGACCTCGTCAATCTCGCGGGTTTCGAACGCAAGTTTCCCTGGCAGCTCTCGGGCGGCATGCAGCAGCGCGTCTCGATCGCTCGAGCGCTGGCTTTCGACCCTGCCATTCTGCTGATGGACGAGCCGTTCGGCGCACTCGACGAGATCATTCGCGACCATCTGAACGAGCAGCTGCTGCGGCTCTGGCATCGCACCGGCAAGACGGTGATCTTCGTCACGCATTCGATTCCGGAAGCGGTATTCCTCTCGACCCGCATCGTCGTCATGAGCCCGCGGCCGGGCCGCATCATCGACATCGTCGACAATAACCTGCCGGCGGACCGGACTCTCGACATTCGCGACTCCGCCGATTTTGCGGCGCTTGCCCATCGCGTTCGCGCCGGCCTTCGGGCCGGTCACGGCTATGAAGAGTAGTAGGAATCCTGCCGCGGCGCGGCACGCGAAAGGCGACCAGGTGCACACGCTGACCGCTGCGCTGGTCCGCGGCAGAGCGATGCCAGTGCTGACGGTCGTGCTTGCCATCGTCGTCATCTGGTACGTCTGCACCGTCTGGCTCAACGCCCCGGGCGTGCTCGATGGCTATGCGCGCGATGGTCGCTCGAGCTGGAGCGTCGGCGAACTCATCGCCGACACCATGAGCGCGCCTCGGCCGGTGCTGCCGGCGCCGCACCAGGTGCTGGCGGAGCTCAATCGGAGCGTATTCGAGGTCGCTCCGGACTCGCGTCGCAGCCTCGTCTATCACGCATGGGTGACGCTCTCCTCGGCACTGCTCGGCTTCTGTTTCGGGACCTTGCTCGGCATCATCCTGGCCGTCGGCATCGTGCATGTCAGGACGCTCGAAAGCGCTCTGATGCCCTGGCTCATCGGGTCGCAGACGGTGCCGATCCTGGCCATCGCGCCGATGATCATCGTCGTGCTGGGATCGATGGGCCTCGTCGGCCTGGTGCCCAAGGCGATCATCTCCGCGTATCTTTGCTTCTTCCCGGTGACCATCGGCATGGTCAAGGGCTTCACCTCGCCCGAGCCGCTCCATCTCGACCTCATCCGCACCTATCATGCCGGCACGGCTCAAGTGTTCTGGAAGCTGCGCTGGCCTGCTGCAATCGTCTATCTCTTCGCCAGCCTCAAGGTTGCGGTCGC
>JASHUO010000773.1 GCA_030039975.1 Alphaproteobacteria bacterium | reverse complement strand
CCCCCATCAGCAAGGTCTGCTGAATGATCAGCACGAAGGCGGCCGGCACGACATAGCTCGCATAGCCGCCGGTCGGGTTGTAGAGCGGCTCCATCAGCAGCTCGACCGGGCTCAGCGCCGCGAGCGCAAGCCGGGCGAGGGCGCTGTCCGGCCGCAGCCCATGCGCGGCATCGGCGATATTGACGTCTTCGGCGCTTTCGACGATGCCCTCCAAGGTGCGATTGAACACCAGGAAATAGGCGGAATCGACATAAGCCGGCAGCCGGGCCTCGTCGCCTTTCAACACGTCGTGCTCGGTGCCGCGGGGAATGTCGAGGATGCCGAAGACGCGGCGATCGAACAGCGCCTGCTGTGCCACGTCGAGCGCCGGGGCGCGAACCGCGACGGAAATCGCCTCATCGGCATCGAGGGTCTGGATGAGGCGCCGGCTCAACGGGGTGCGATCGTCATCGACGACGGCGATCGGGATCTTGCGGACGAGCTGACCGAGATAGGGCTGCGGATAGAAGATGCCGTAGAACACCGGCGCGATGATCAAGAGGCTGAAGACGCTGCGATCGGCCAGCACGCGGCGCCACTCGCCGGCAAAGGCGGCGCCGAGGCCCACCCCCGGCGCATCGCGCACCATCGGCGGTTCGCTTTCGCGGTGGCCGGACGACATCAACCGCAAGCGCAGCCAGGCGAGGCAAAACAGCCCGAGCGCCATCGCCGCGAGGATCGCGAAAGGCGTTGCCGACGCATGAACCGGCGAGCCGCGCGCGGCCTGGTCGGACAGGATCTGCAGATACCAGCGCAGCGGCAGCGCGGCGCCCCAGCCGCGCGCAAACCCGTTCATCGCCAGCACGGGAAGCCCGACCCCGGCAAAACCGAAGGCCGGCGAGGCGATGATCGCGTTGATGCTGAGGCCGAGCGGAAGATCGCGGACCAGCAATTCCACCAGCGACGCCAGCGACAGGTAGGCGACGACGAAGAGCATCGCCGCGACGATGATCATGAAGACGTCGCCGCGATAGGAAAGCCCGAATCCGGCGTGCAGGATCAGCGCGTCGATCGCCAGCAGCAGGAAGAAAGCGGCGAAGAGCGGCGCCAGCTTGCCGAGAAGCGCGGTGAGCGCGCTGCCGCCGGCGCAACGCAGCCACGCCCGCCGGCTGCGCCGCGAGAATTCGGTGCCGACGGCGTAGCAGGCCGCGATCGCGATCACGACATGGAGCGTCGTGGGCATCACGGCGCGCAGGAGAAAGCCGGCATAGTTGAGCGCGGGGTTGGTCAGGACGTATTGCTGGACCGTGAGCGGTCCGCTGCCGATCGGCTGCAGGCGAACCTCGCGCAGCGGCGACAGGTCCGAGGTCGCGGCGGAGATCGCCGCGCGCAAGCCGCTCGACGCTATGTTTCCCGGCGTGAAATATTGTTCGTTGTAGAAGGCGATGATCTGCGGCCGGCGGCCGGCCATCAAATCATGCTCGAATTGGGGCGGGATGTAGACCGCAGCGATGGCGCGGCCGGAACGGATCGCTTGGGTCGCCGCGGTCAAGGTAGCGGCACGCTCGGCAACGCGCAGCCCCGGCGCCGCGGCGATCGTCTGAACGATCTCGGTCGAGGTGGTGGAACGGTCCATATCGACGACGACGAGGTCGAGCCCACGCACGACGGCGCCGCTGAACGTCCAGCCGAGCACCGCAAAAGCGAGCAGCGGCACCACGATGATGAGGAAGAATCCGGCGGTATCGCGGCGGAAGAAGCGGATCTCGCGCGCCGCAACGAGGCGCAGACCCGGTCGCGGCGGCGGTCTCATGGCGCGCGCCGCGACCAGTCGGTATAGACGCTCATGCCCGGCCGCAAGCCCTCGATCTTCTCGACGGGGTAGGCGCGGATCGCAAAGGTGCGCAGGTCGAAATCGCCGGTCGCCCGCGTCGCGCGCCAGCCGGCATATTCGCCCTTGGCGGCGATCACGCGAATTTCGGCGGTGATGCGGCGGTTGCCCAGCGCGGGCACGCGCACCTCGATCCGGTCGCCCTGCTTCAGCCCCGCCATCAGATCCTCGCGCAGCGAAAAGCCGAGCCAGGTATCGCCGAGATCGACCAGCGACAGCAGCGGCACGCCGGGCGTGACGACTTCGCCCTCTTCGACCGGGATCTGATAGACCTGCGAAGCAACGGGCGCGGTGATCGTCAGCTGATCGACGAGCGCCTTGATCGTGTCGATCTTCGCCGCCGCCTTGGCGACATTGGCTACCGCGATCTCGTGCTCCTCCGCGGTGAAGCCGCGCACCGCCTCCTGATAGGCGAGCTTCGCCTGCTCGAGCCGCCGCTGCGCCACGGTCAGCTCGTCGGTCGCCTCGTCGAGCTTCGATTGCGACGCCACCTTGTTCGCGGCGAGCTGCCGCGTGCGGTCAAAGGTCTGCTGCGCGAGCGTGACTTCGGCCGTGGCGCGATCGACCTCGGCGTGGCGCAGGGCGATGATCTCGCTGCGCGTGCCGGCATTGATCCGCGCCAGCTCGGCATCGGCGACGGTCTTTTCCGCTTCGGCCTCGCGCAGCTCGGCCATCAGCTCGGGATTGTCGATCACCAGCAAGGTTGCGCCCGCCGGGACGTCCTGGCCGCGCACCACCGCAAGCTTGGCCAGGCGGCCCGAGACCCGCGCGGCAATGTCGATGCGGGTGCTTTCCACCTCGCCCTGCACGAGCAGGGGCTCGGGACGCGCCAGGTACCAGATCGCGAGGCCGATGACGGCGACGAAGATCACGGCGGCAACGATCGCCTGCGGATTGAGCCGCCGCGGGCGCGGAACCGAACTCGTCGCCTCGGGCGATGCGCGGTCGATACGGGGTGGCGTCTCGCTCGTCTCGGCTGGCGACGTCATGTGCTTCATGGGCATCCTGAATGCTGCTCATAGGCTGATACGCCGGGCGCAGACCTTACACCGGCACGCAGAGCCGCGTCAGCTCCGCAATCGAGCCGAGCTCGTCGACCCCGGCGACCGCGGCGGCGAGCTGCTCGGCCTGCTTGTCGCCCAGCACCGGCGCGGCAAGGCTCAGGAACTTTGCTTCGAGGCGGCTGCCCTGGGCGTCGAGATCCTGCGCCGGCACGCCGCTGTCATGGCGGGCCGCCAGCACGCTGCCATCGGCGAGCGTCACCTTCAGCGCGGCCAGGGTATGCGGCCAGTCGCGCACGAACTCGACCGCGACCTTGTCGCGCAGCCGCTGCAGCGCGGCATCTCCGGCATTGGCCGCGCTGTAGGTCGAGAGGCGCGCCGTATCGAGCCCGGCCAGCGCCATGGCGGTGGTGAGGCGCAAGGAGAACTTGGCCTCGAGCCCGGTGCGCGGCGCCGGGATATTGCACACCCGGGCAGCGCCGCTCTCGACCATGAGCGCGACCTCGCGCACCGCCTCGGCGGCGAGGCCGTGCTCGCGCCGAAGCGCGCGCGCACATTCGATCGGTGCATGGGTCAGATAGCAGGCGGCGTGATACTTGAAGAGATTGTTGCGCAGATGCCAGCCGCCCGGCGGCTCGGCCAGCGCCGGGTCGGGATTGAAATCCGGGCTTTCCGCATCGGCGAAGCCCTGCGGGCAATCGAGCACGTCCTCGCGGCTGGAGAAGCCGCGCGCGGCGAGGCTCGCACCGAAGAGCCCGTTCTGCGCCGCCTTGCCGGCATGCAGCGGCTTGCACATCGTGCCGAACATCGATTTGAGTCCGGCCGCCTGGGTCCCGGCGATGCCGAGCGCGGCGGCGGTCTTCGCCGCGTCGAGGCCGAGCAGGTTCGCCGCCGCCGCGGCGGCGCCGAAGCTGCCGACTGTGCCGGTGTTGTGGTAGCCGCGCGCGTAATGGCCGGGCGCGACCAGCGCGCCGACGCGGCAGAGCGTCTCATAGCCGGCGACGAAGGCGGTGACGAGCGCGGCGCCGCTCGCGCCTTGCGCTTCGGCGAGCGCCAGGATCGCCGGCAGGATCGGCACGGAGGGATGGCCGCCCATGGTCATGTTGACGTCGTCGTAATCGAGCGCGTGCGATGCCGCGCCGTTGACGAGCGCCGCCTGCAGGGTCGGCACGCGTCGGGCATGGCCGATCAAGGTGGCGGCGGGCGTGCCGCCCTGCTCCTCGGCTTCGGCCAGGAGAATCCGGGTCAGTTCCTCGCCGGCGCCGGCGAGCGTCACGGCGAGAAAGTCGAGCAAGCATTGCCGCGCGAGCTTGCGGATGTCGCGGGGCAGCTCGTCGTAGCGGAGCGCAGCGGCACGCGCGGCGAGCGCCGCGGTGACGCGGGTTGCTTCTCTGGCCGGGCGGGCGGCGGTTGCGGCCGCGGTCATGGTGTCCTCCCTCGTTCTCGCTTGTGGCTCAAGGCTGGCACGGCGCGGGCGGTCCGTCCAGCGTCGGCTTGCGATCAGCCCTGCGTTACGAGCGGATTGCCAGGACGGTGGAAAAGACCCACCATGCTCGCACCAAAAACGCAGGGTTCCCCGGGTTCACACCGCGGCAGGGACCGAGGGAGGAAAAGATGCAGGACGGGGTTCGATCGATGCTGGCGCTCTGGTTCGCCGTGCTCTTCGCTTCGCCGGCACTGGCGGCGGGGAACGCGGCGCCGGGCGTCAGCGACACGGAGATCAAGCTCGGCCAGACCATGCCTTATAGCGGCCCGGCCTCGGCCTATGGCGCGATCGGCAAATCCGAGCTCGCCTATCTCGCGATGATCAACGAGCAGGGCGGGGTCAATGGCCGCAAGATCACGCTCGAAAGCCTCGATGACGGCTATTCGCCGCCCAAGACCTTCGAGCAGACGCGCCGTCTCGTCGAGCAGGACAATATCGGCTTCATCTTTTCCAGCCTGGGCACGCCCACCGGCGTCGTCGTGCACAAATATTTGAACGACCATCACGTGCCGCAGCTCTTCCAGTCCTCGGGCGCGACCTTCTGGGCCGATCCCGAGCATTTCCCCTGGACCATGGGCTGGCAGCCCAATTACCAGACCGAAGGCGCGATCTACGCCCGCTACCTCTTGAAGCGCGACCCCAACGCGAAGGTCGCCGTGCTCTACCAGAACGATGATGCCGGGCGCGACTACGTCAAGGGCTTCAAGGATGGGCTCGGACCCGATGCGGTAAAGCGGATGATCGTCGCCACGGCGAGCTACGAAGTGACCGACGCCACGCTCGATTCGCAGATCGTCTCGCTGCAGAGCTCGGGCGCCACGGTGCTGTTCGACAACACCACGCCGAAATTCGCGGCGCAGGCGATCCGCAAGACTTATGACATCGGCTGGCGGCCGCTGCACTTCCTGATGAGCGTCGCCAATTCGGTCGGCGCGGTGATGGAGCCGGCCGGTCTCGAAAAGGGCCAGGGCATCATCACCGCGCTCTACCTAAAGGACCCCAATGATCCGCAATGGGCCAATGATCCGGCGATGAAGGACTGGCTCGCCTTCATGAAGAAGTACGATCCGCAAGGCGATCTCGGCGACATCTTCAACGTCTATGGTTATTCCGAGGCGCAGACCCTGGTGCAGCTGCTGAAGCAATGCGGCAATGATCTCTCGCGCGAGAACGTGATGAAGCAGGCGGCGAACCTCAACATCGACCTGCCGCTGCTGCTCCCCGGCATCCGCCTCCATACCGGGCCCAAAGACTTCTCGCCGATCAAGCAGATGCAGCTCGCACGCTTCGAAGGCAAACGCTGGGTCCTGTTCGGCGAGGTGATCGGCGAATGAGCGGCAAAACTCTCTTCGACAAGATCTGGGAAGCGCATAGCATCGCCGATCTCGGCGACGGCTATGCCCTTCTCCATATCGACCGCCACCTGCTGCATGATCTGGGCGGCGGCCGCGCGGTGATGGACATCAAGGAGAAGGGCCTGGCGCTGCGCAACCCCGGCCTCACCTTCGCCACGCCCGACCACGCGATTTCGAGCGCGCCCGGCCGCGCCGGCACCAGCGCCACCGGCCAGAAGCTGCTCGAGATGCTGCGCGTGCTGTCGCGCGAGCATGGCGTTCGCCTGTTCGATATCGGCGAGCCCGGCCAGGGCATCGTCCATGTCATCGGGCCGGAGCTCGGCCTCAGCCTGCCCGGCGCGCTCATCGTCTGCGGCGACAGCCATACCTGCACCCATGGCGGCATGGGTGCGCTCGCCTTCGGCATCGGCTCGAGCGAGGTGGCGCATGTGCTGGCGACGCAAGCGCTGATCCAGCGCCGGCCGAAGCGCCTGCGCGTCAGCTTCGAGGGCGCGCGGGCGCCGGGGGTCGCGCCCAAGGACATGATCCTTTATCTCATCGGCCGCATCGGCGCCGCCGGCGGCACCGGCTATGCCGTCGAATATGCCGGCAGCGCGGTGCGCGCGCTCGAGGTCGAAGGCCGTCTCACCCTCTGCAACCTCTCGATCGAGCTCGGCGCCAAGATGGGCATGGTGGCGCCCGACGACACCACCTTCACCTATCTCGCCGGCCGCGATTTCGCGCCGGCGGGCGCGCTGTGGGATGCGGCAGTGGCGGCGTGGCGGGAGCTTCCGTCGGACGCCGATGCCCGCTTCGACCGCGAGGAGCGCATCGACATGGCCGCGATCGCGCCGCAGATCACCTGGGGCACCAGCCCCGAACAGGTGGTCGCGGTGACCGGCCGCGTGCCGCGGCTCGACGGCGTCACCGACGAGAAGAAGCGCGAGATGATCGAACGCGCGCTCGCCTATATGGGCCTGCAAGGCGGCGAGAAGATTTCCGACATTGCCATCGACCGCGTCTTCATCGGCTCCTGCACCAATGCGCGTATCGAGGATTTGCGCGCCGTCGCCAAGGTGGTCGACGGTAAAAAGGTGAGCGATCGGGTCAACGCCATGATCGTGCCCGGCTCGGGGCTGGTCAAAGAGCAGGCCGAGATGGAAGGGCTCGACAAGATCTTCGTCAAAGCCGGCTTCGAATGGCGCGAGCCGGGCTGCTC
>JASHUO010000772.1 GCA_030039975.1 Alphaproteobacteria bacterium | reverse complement strand
GGCCCGCCTTGCATGTAGTGCCAGAGCGTCTCCCAGCGCGATGCTTCCGGACTCTGCGGCGCCATCATTCCCGAGACCAGGCCGGCGCAGACTTCGCTGCCATGCACATCCGGGCGATGGAGCCAGGTCGTATCGTACCACGGCGCCTGGTAATCCGCGGATTCGAGGCCGATGAGCGCCCGGAACTCGGCGCCATGCTCGATCGCGAGGCTGAGCACGATGCGCCCGCCGATCGAGCAGCCCAGCACCACTGGCCGATCCAGCTCGAGCGCCGTGCAGAACACGCGGATCGCTTCGGTATAGGCGCGCGTCGTCAGCCGATACTCCTCGCGCTCCCAGCCTTCGGGCGGCGTCGATTTGCCGTGCCAGGGCAAGTCGAAGGCGAGCACGCGGAAATGCCCGGTGATGTCCCGATCGGTCATGAGATGGCGGAACTGCCGGCCATCGGCGCCGGCGGTGTGGAGACAGACCAGCGGGATCCCTTCGCCCGCTTCTTCGAAATAGAGTCGGTGCGGCTTGCCACCCAAGCTGACGTGGACATAGCGTCCGATGATGGGATCGATGGGCGCCGCCATGTCAGGCGCCCTGCCGCTCGCGCCGCGGCGCGGCAAGCACCCCTTTGAAATAGAGCAAGTTCGCCATGAAGGGATGTAAGTCGCCTTCTATGCTCAACTCGCCGCGCTTCGCCATGGCGAAGAGATCGTGATAGTGCGGCTCCGGCACGGCTTGCCAGAAGCGCCGCCACGCTTCCTCGCCGGCGCGAACGGCAAACCGCCACGAGGGCATGGGCCGCGGACCGCGCTCCAGCGCCGCGATGCGGCCGCGCTCGATGCTGAGATAATAGGGGGCGCGGCCCAGCTCGAGCAGCAGTTCGGTCGTGACGAAACGACCGCGATGGACGAGCCAGGGATCGCTGTTGACAAGCGCCGGCAAGGCAGCGACCCAGGCCGCCAGATCGGCCGCCAGCGCGCCTTCGGTTTCCTTCGCCATGCCCGATCCTCCCTCGCCGCCAGCAATGTCGCTGCGTCGTCCCGGCCATTTTCGGCTCTGAGGCCCGCTATCCTCGCGTCATTCATCGCCTCGCGCAACCTTCCTCTGTGCGTTGCGACGCAGCGATCCCTGCTCTAGAAGAGAAGCGGCCGATCCGCGGAGCGAGCATGCGCCACACCTTTCCGCGCGACACCCGTTTCCTGCCGCCGGTGGCGGTGGCGGCGCGCGGCATCGAGATCGAGGACAGCACGGGTAAGCGCTACATCGACGCGTCGGGTGGCGCCGGGGTTTCCTGTCTCGGCCACGGCCATCCCGCCATCGTCGAAGCGATCCAGCGTCAGGCGGCGCAACTCGCCTACGCGCATACCGGCTTCTTCACCAGCACGCCGGCCGAAGCGCTGGCCGATCACCTCATCCGCTTCGCGCCTCCCGGGATCGACCGCGTCTATTTCGTCGGTGACGGCTCCGAAGGGGTCGAAGCCGCGCTGAAGATGGCGCGGCAATATTTCCTCGAGATCGGCGAGCCCGAGCGGCGGCGCTTCATCTCGCGGCGTCAGAGCTATCACGGCAACACGCTGGGCGCGCTCGCCGTCGGCGGCAATCGGTGGCGGCGCGAGCCGTTTCAGCCGCTGCTCATGGACGTCTCCTTGATCGCGCCCTGCTTCCCCTATCGCTTCAAGGCGGATGAGGAAAGCGAGTCCGATTACGGCGAGCGCGTCGCCGGCGAGCTCGAAGCCGAGATTCTGCGGCTCGGACCCGGCAGCGTCGCCGGCTTCATCGCCGAGACCGTCGTCGGCGCGACCGCCGGCTGCGTGCCGCCCGTTCCGGGCTATTTCCGTCGCATCCGCGAGATCTGCGACCGCTATGGCGTGCTTCTCATCCTCGACGAGGTCATGTGCGGCATGGGGCGCACCGGCACGCTTCACGCCTGCGAGCAGGAGGGCATCGCCCCCGATCTCATGGTCGTCGCCAAGGGTCTCGGCGGCGGCTATCAGCCGATCGGCGCCGTGCTCGTCACCGCGCGCGTCTACGATGCCTTCGCCGCCGGCAGCGGCTTCTTCCAGCATGGCCATACCTATCTCGCCCATCCCGTCGCCTGTGCCGCGGCCCTCGCCGTTCAGGAGACGCTGGAGCGCGACGGCCTCGTCGCCCGTTGCCGCGCGCGCGGCGCAGCGCTCGAAGCGAAGTTGCAGGAGCGCTTCGGCAATCACCGCCATGTCGGCGACATCCGCGGCCGCGGCCTCTTCCGCGCCATCGAGCTCGTCGCCGATCGCGCCAGCAAGGCGCCCTTCGATCCGGCGCTCCGCCTTCATGCCGCGATAAAGCGCGCGGCGCTCGAGCGCGGGCTCATCGTCTATCCCATGGGCGGCACGATCGATGGTCGCCTCGGCGACCACGTCCTGCTGGCGCCGCCTTTCATCATCGAGGAGCACGAGCTCGACCTTGTCATCACCCGTTTGGGTGATGCGGTCGACGCAGCCATCGCCGGCATCGCGCGCTGATCGGCGCGCGCGGGCCGGTATACAGCCTCGGCGATCTTTGCCATCATCGACGGCAAGAAAACGACCAGGGAGGAGCGGCCGTGAAGGCGTCCTTATTCTATCTGCCGAGCCTCGGCAATCGCCGCGACATCGAAGCGGGCATGGCGGGGTTGCGCAGCGACCTTTATCAGCAGATGCTGCGCGAGGTGTTGGAGCAGGTGAAGCTCGGCGACGAGCTCGGCTATGATTCCGTCAGCTTCACCGAGCATCATTTCCACATCGAGGGCTTCGAGGTCTCCAACAACCCGGTTCTTCTCGACCTCTATGTCGGGCTGCAGACGAAGCGTATCCGCGTCGGTCAGCTCGGCATCGTGCTGCCGGCCGCGAACCCGATCCGCGTCGCCGAGGACATCGCCATGCTCGACCAGATGACCGGCGGTCGCGCTTGCGCCGGCTTCGCGCGCGGCTATCAGCGCCGCTGGGTCGATATCATGGCGCAGCAGACGCATGGCATTCACGGCGCGCTGCCGCATCAACATGACGAGATCGACGCCGCCAATCGCGCCGCATTCGAGGAAGGTTTCGCCATCATCAAAAAGGCCTGGACCGAGCCGCTGCTCTCCTATCAGGGCAAGTATTGGCGCATCCCGCCGGGCGACACTCCCTGGACGCTCGACGCCACCTTGAGCTGGGGCGCCGGCGTCGAGAACGGCATCCTGAAGCAGGTGGGGGTCGTGCCGAAGCCGGTGCAGAAGCCGCATCCGCCGATCTTCCAGCCCTTTGCCAGCTCCGAAAGAAGCATCCGCTGGTGCGCCAAGGAAGGCGTCACCGCCATCCTGCCACCAATGCATCAGAGCTACGAGGCGAACCTCTTCGACGTCTATGCCGAGGTCTCCGGCCGGCCGCGCGGCGAAGGCATGGGCCTCTTGCGCGACGTCATCATCGCCGACAGCGATGCCGAAGCGATCGCCCTCTGGAAGGATTCCGGCATCTTCTCCGGCCGCGCCTGGTTCGAGCCCTTCGGCTTCCGCAAGGGCGTCATCGATCCCGTGACCGGCGAAGCGCCGACGGCGGAGCAAGCGATCGAAAAAGGCTACGCGCTCGTCGGCACGGTTGACACCGTGACCCGCCGTCTCGAGCAGATCAAACGGCGCCTCCCGGTCGATTGGATCTTCTGCTACACCTATAACAGCTTGGTGCCGCACCGCATCCTGATGACATCGATCGAGCGCTTCTGGCGCGAAGTGATGCCTCGCGTCACCTAGAACCCATCAGAAATTTCCTCAGGCGGCCTGCGAGATCCTACGAGCGCCGCTTAGAACTTGAACCCCGCGCGCACGCCGAGATTGTTCAAGCCGGGATTGTGCGAGGACGCATCGGCATTCGAGAGATGCGAGAAATAGATCTCGACGCTGTAGACCGGATTGATGTGATAGCCGGCCATGACGCCCAGGTGATACAGCGCGCGGGTGCCGAGATTCTTGTTGCCGTCTTGCTCGTCAGGCCCGGTGATCTTGCCGTCATGCACCGCGCCGCCGAGAAATCCGCCGAGATAGACGCCATCGCCCTCATTTAGCGCCGGCCGCCAGACGGTTGCGGTCCAGGTCATGTCGAAATAGCCGTAGTCGGTCTTGCCGGCGGTATTGACCGAGCCGCCGATGGTCGGTCGCGGCGAGCCGATGATGCTGAGGAAGTCCGGCGATGTGAACAATACCTCGCCGACGATGTCAGCCCCGCCCTCGACGTGGTCGCCGAAAATGCCGACGTCGTGGGCCAGCACGCCGCCTTTGACCTCATCGACGATGCCGGCGTGCGCCAAGCCCCCTGCCAGCGCCCACGCAACGACCGCCAGCAGCGCGGCCCTCACCGGGCGCGCGCATGCCCCATGCGAACGGTCCATCGACTCCCCTCGGGGGCTGACGGCCATTTTGTCCCACCGCGCCCACTAGAGAAGCTATAGAGGCGATGCGATTGTTTCAACTGTGTTTCTCAAGCCGCGGCATGAGTCGAGGCACTCCGTTACGTCCCGAACGCCGCGGGGCCAGGTAACGCCCGATCAGCCCGGAAGCGTTGAGTAGGTCGCGCGCCCGATCGCGACCAGGTTTCGCTTCTCGTCATAGACATCGACGTCGACGACACCGACGCTCTTCCCTGCCCGTCTGACGCGGGCTGTCGCGATCAGCGCCGTGTCGATCGCCGGCCGCAGATAGTCGACGCGGAAATTGATCGTCGGCAATGGCCGGCGCAGCATCATCACCAGCGCGTAATCCCCGACCGTATCGATCAGCGCGGCCATCGGCCCGCCATGCCATTGCTTGCTGCCGGGGCCGCGCTCGAATTCCGGCCGCATCGCCATCCGCATGCTGACTTCCTCGCGTGCCGGATCCGCCTCCAGCACCTCGAGCCCCATGAACGCGATGAAGCTGGAGCGCGCCAGGCCCTGCTGCAGCTCCTCCTTGGTGAGCGGCACCTCGCTCATGGCGTCACCACGATCTTGCCGAAGAGCTCGCGGTTCTCCATCACCCGCATCGCCTCGCCCGCTTCGGCGAGCGGATAAAGGCGATCGATCGGCACCTTCAACATGCCGGAGCGCACCATGTCGAGCAGCGTTTCGATATCCGCCCGCGACCAGCCATTGGAGCCCAGCACCTTCAGCTCGAAGGTCCAGATGAAGCGGATGTCCTCTTTCGGGTCGAACCCCGCCGTCGCGCCGCACGTCAAAAGGCGTCCGCCCACCTTCAGGCAGCGCAGCGACTTCACCCAGGTATCGCCGCCGGTGTAGTTCACGACCACGTCGAGCCCCTTGTCGGTGCCGGCGCCGCGCCGCGCTGGTTTGCCGTAGAGGTCATAAACCGCCGTCACGAAATCCATGGCGCTCGTGTCGATCACGTGATCGGCGCCGAGCGCCCTCAGCCGTTCCGCTTTGGCGGCGCTGCTGGTGCAGGCGATCACGTCAGCGCCCTTCAGCTTCGCCAGCATGATGCAGCACACGCCGACGCCGCCGCTGGCGCCGAGCACCAGGACTTTCTCCCCCGCTGCGACATGGCCGTTGGTGTACATCATGCGCAGCGCCGTGCCCCAGGCGACCGGCAGCGCCGCCGCCTCGGCAAAGCTCACCCCTTCGGGGATCGCCACCAGCTGATGGGCGCGCGCCCGACACAGCTCGGCGAGACCGCCATGCACCGTCTCGCCCATCAGCCCGCCTTCGACCCGGTTGATCGGGTCGACCAGCACCGCATCGCCGATCTTCCAGCCTTTCACCCCCGACCCAAGCGCGGCAATCTCGCCGGCGACGTCGAGGCCCATGATCGCCGGCATCGGCACTTTGATCCCGGGCATGCCGCGGCGGGTGAAGATGTCGTGGTAGTTGAGCGAGGTCGCTTTGACGCGCACCACCACATCGCCCTCGCCCGCGACCGGATCGGGAAAATCGCTTTCCAGCCGGACATTCTCCAACCCGCCATGCGCGCGCAGCACCATTGCCTTCATCGGCTCATCCTTTCCCGCGTTCGGCCGCGCCGAGGGCGAGGCCGACCAGCGCCTTGCGATCGATCTTGTTGGTGCCGGCGAGCGGCAGCTCGTCGAGGAACCACACCCGGCGCGGATGCTGGTAGGCCGGCGCATGGGCCAGCGCGTAGTCCTTCACCTGCTGCTCGCCGATCGCCGCTCCCGGCGCCCGCACCACGAACGCGACCGGCTTCTGGCCCTTGATCTCGTCCGGTATCGCGACGACACAAGCCTGCTGTATAGCCGGGTGGCGCTCGAGCAGCGCTTCGACTTCGCCGGGATAGATGTTCTCGCCGCCGCTGACGAGCATGTCGTCCGCGCGCCCGACAAAATAAAAGAAACCGTCCGCGTCCCGGCGGAACACATCGCCGCTGATGTAATAACCGTCCGGCGTCATCACCTTGCGGCTCGCGTCCGGCAGCTTGTGGTAGCGCGTCATCAGCGCCGGGCAACGCATCTGCAGCACGCCCTCCTCAATCGAGGGATCGCTGCCATCACCGAGCCGCACATCGACCACCGGCAGGGGATAGCCCACCGAGAGCGGTGGCTGCGGCAGACCGCGGGGATGGGCGCCGAACACCACCGGCCCGGCTTCGGTCGTGCCATAGGCGTTGAAGATCGCCGCATTGGGAAAAGCCGCCCGCGCCGCCTCGTAAAGCCCCTGCGTCACCGGCGCCGAGCCCATGCGCAGCAAGGTCACCGACGATGTATCGAGCCGCGCCATGAGATCGCGCTCGCGCAGCAGCATGGCGATCATCGGCGGCACCGAGGTGAGCCAGGTGCAGCGGAAGCGCTCGATCGCTTCGCCATAATTTGCCGCAGTAAAGCCCGGCAACAGCACCACGGTATCGCGCTGCCACAACGTGCCGTGGCAGGTGCCGAGCGCATTCATGTGATAGAGCGGCGCCGCGACCAGGACGCGCTGCATGCCCGGCGCGGGCCGCCGCAGCCGCGCCTGCAAGGCCCAGAGATGGCTCGCATGTGACAGGACGACGCCTTTCGGCCGTCCGGTCGAGCCCGAGGTGTAGAGGAACATCGCCGGCGCGGTGGGCGGCAGCTCGACCGCACTGAACGGGCCGGGATCGAGCATGGCCTCGAAGTCACCGCCGAATTCAATGACCGGCAGGTCGCTCGGGCATTGCGCGCGCCGCGGTGCGTCGCACATCACCAGCCGGGCATCGCAGTCGCGCAGCACGAGATCGACGGTTTCGGCCGGAAATTTGAAATTGACCGGCACCGCCACCAGGCCGGCGCGCATGATGCCGAGGAAGCTGAACAGGAACTCGGCGCGGTTCGCCGACAGGATGGCGACGCAATCGCCGCTCCTCAGGCCGCGCTTCAAGAGTCCGCGCGCCACCGCGCCGACCAGCGCATCGAACTCGCCATAGCCGTAGAGCCGCGGGCCGCCCGGAGCGCCGACATCGATCAGGGCCGGCGCGGACGGGTCGCCCTCGCGCGAGATCGCATCACCGAGGTTATAGGGCGCCGGGCTCACCACTGGGCAAGCCCGGCCAGCGCCTGGCAGGTGATGCCCAAGCCGTGGCGGATGGTGCTGCTGCGCCAGCCCTGGTCGACGGGACAGAAGGCATCGAACATGTCGGCGCGCAGCATGGCGTAGCGCTCTTCGTGCGAATCGGCACGGAAGCGCAGCCAATTGTCGAGGCGCAGCGATTTGCCCATGGTTGGGCCGCGTGTGCCGAACTCGATGACCGCGCCGCACATCGGGCGATTGCCGAGATAGCGCCGCATGCCATCGAAAACGAGGCCAGTATAGCCGGGACGCGCCATGCCGTGCGGCCGCTGCCCGCGCACTCTGTCCTCGCCCCACCAGCCGCACGCCTTTTCGAACAGCGGACCGTCAGGCTCGTTGAAGCACAGAAAAAATGGCTCGCCATAAGCGCCAACGCCGGTATGCCAATCGATGAAGGCGACGCATTCCGCCGCGGCGAAATGCTCGCGCGCGATCGTCTCGAGC
>JASHUO010000771.1 GCA_030039975.1 Alphaproteobacteria bacterium | reverse complement strand
CTCGAGCGCGTTGATGTCGAAGACGACGTGCGGCGCGTCGAGCGCACCGTCGAGGCGCATCACCAGCGGCGGTGCAGCGGGAGCGCCGGCTAGCGTCAGCGCGATGCGGCTCGCCATCTGCCATTGCGGCAGGTCGAGCCGCACCGTGGCGTGGCCTTCGCCGCCTTCGGCATCGAGATGCAGGTCGTCGCTCCTGGCGATGCCGTTGGCGAGTTGAAAATTGCCGGCAAGCGCCGAAAACGGCGTGCGGCCGCCGGAGCCGCGCAGCAGCGCCAGGAGATCGCCGGGATGCGCGGCGAGAGTCTCGTCGACCGTTTTGAGGTTGACGCCGCCAAGGCTGCCGGCGCCGCTTTGGAGCGTCGCCTTGCCCGCGGCATGCGCGATCATCTGGGCTTCGCTGGCGCCGGTGCTGGCGAGGCTGGCGTTCAGATCGAAGCGCCCGTCGAGCAGGCCGGAGCCGGCGAGCAGCGATTTGAAGTCGGCTTGCTTCAGCGCAAGCTGCATCGCCACCACCGGTACCGCCCGCGCATCGATCGTGCCGCTCGCCTCGACGCTGCCGCCCAGCATTTGGCCGGTGATCTGCTTCAGCGACAGAACGCCGTCGGCGAGCGCGCCGGAGACAACCGGGCCGTCGATGCGCCAGCCATCATAAGCAAGGCTGTGCGCGGCGAGCTTCAGATCGAGATCGGCGCGCCGCAGCAAGCCGAGCCTGATCGGCGCGTCCGACCAAGCGGTGGTGGCGGTGGCGGCAGGCGGCAGCGTCGCTTCGACCGGTACCAGAGCGGGCACGCCGCTTTGCCCGCTCCACGCCGTTTGATGCGGCGGCAGGAAGCGATCGATCGTCCAATCGCCGGCGGTGAGATCGGCGTCGAGCCGCGGCTTCGCGCCGGTGAGATCGACGCCGAGACTGCCCGAAAGTGTGGTGTCGCCGATCGCGAGCGCGAGATGCTCCAAAGTAAATTTGTTCCAGTCGCCTTCGAGACGGCCGCTGAGCTTCACCGCACCGGGATCGCTGGGCGGCTGGTAGACCGGCCCGAGGCTCTGCACGAGGTGCTGGAGACTGGGATGACCGAGATCGAAGCCGAGATCGAGCTTGCCGCTCGGGCGCGCGATGTCGCCGACGACATGGGCATGGCCGTCGAGGAGATCCAGATCGGTATCGACCGTGACCACGCCCTTGTCGCATTGCAACCCGCCGCCGAGGCTGAAGGCGCCATAGCTGCGCGCACTGTGGAGGCGCGGCGAGATAACGCGCAGCACGCGTTCGAGCTCGGGGCCGCGCATGTCGAAAGCAAGCTGGCCGGTGGGCAGACCGGCGAGTCCCGAAACCACGCCGCTGAGCTTGGCGCCCGCGCCGCCGAGATCGCCGATGCTGAGCTCGTGGATCGTTGCATCGCCGCTCTGCAATGTTGCCGAGAGATGGATATCGTTCATCGGCTGGCCGCGCCAGGTGAGCGCGCCGACGCGGCCATCGACATTGGCGTCGAAACCCGTCAGCAGCGCCGACACCTCGCTCGGGACAGCGAGCGCAACCGGGCCTGCCGACGCTGCCGGCGCCGGCGCGGTCGTTGCGGTGGCGGCGCTCTGCGTCGGCAGATAGGCGTCGAGATTGAGCCGGTCGGCGGCAAGGCGCAGGCCGAGCCCGGGGCGCGCGCGCAGCAGCAGCGTGGCCGCGCCGGCGAGCCGCGTCGCATCGATGGTGGCGTCGATATCGGTCAGCTCGAGCTGATCTCCGGCAAGCGCCAGCCGGCTCGACAGATTGGCCTTGAGCAGCCGATCGGCCGGGATCGCATCGAGCTTTGCACCGAACCAGTCGAGGAGGCTGCGGAGATCATCGGCGCTGAAGGCGAGGCGGCCATCGGCACGCGCGCCTTGGGACGTCAGCGCGACGGTGCCGCTCAACGATGCGTCCGTGCCGCCCGGCAGCAGCGCCGCCAACCGGCTCAGCGTCAATTTCCCCGCAGCAAGCGACAGCGTGAGATGCGCGTCGCGGATCAACCGGCCGCGCCATTCGATGGCTTGGGCGCCGAGATCGAGGCGCGCCGCGATCCCCGCCGGCAGAACGTCGCCGCCGGTTGCGCGCTGCCCGGGGATCCGCACCTCGCCCGTCAGCGCGGTGAAACCGCCGCCGAACAGCGTTGGCGAGGATGAAGCTGCATTTTCCGGCATCGGCCAGCGGTCGAGATCGAGCTGCGGCAACGACAGCGTCAGCGCCAGATCGGGCGGCGCGCCCGCGGCAAAGCGAAGCTTGCCCTCGGCATGCGCCGGCCCGAGATCGACGGTGAGATGATCGAGCTGCAGCGCGGCGACCGATCCGGCCAGCTCGGCTTTCACCGCCAGGGGCTGTGCCAGCGCCGCGGGCACGGGCACTTGCGCCAAGGTGCCGAGAATCGCTTGCGCATCGGCGCCGGTCAGCGCGATCTGGCCGACGATATGGCGATCATCGGCCGGGCCGCTCAGCTCGGCATCGAGCTGGAGACGAGCGGCGGGTCGCGTCGTCAGGGTCAGCTGCAGCGGCACGTCGGCGGCGCCGAGAGCGCCGCTATGGAGATCGAAGCTGAGATCGGCGCCGCGCGCGACGAGACTGCCGGTGGTGCCGACTCCGCCGGACGCTTCGTCAAGCGTCGCGACAGCGTTGATGTGCTCGAACCGCTCGACGCCGCCGGCAAAGCGCCACGTGACGGCACCGTTTTGCAGGACGAGGCGATCGAGCGCCGCCACCGGCGTCGCGGCGGCGCTGCTCCGGGAGCGCTCGCCCGCTTTCCCAGCCGGGGACCCCGCGCTCTCCCAGTTCATCCGGCCATCGGGCAGGCGCTCGAGATCGATCTCGGGATCGATCAAGCTCGCGCTGTCGAGCTCGATACGGCCGGCGAGCAGCGGCAGCAGCGCCGGCTTCACTTCGAGCGCGCGCAGCCTTACCATATCGGCTGCCGCTGCCCCCGGCGGGTTGGCGACGCGCACCGCGCGCGCCGTCAAGGTCGGGGTCGGCAGCAGGGAGAGCGCGATGGGCCCGGTAAGCTCGACGGGCAGGCCGATGCGCTCGGCGAGCTGCGCCGCGATCGGGCCCCTGAAGCGGTCGAGATCGATGAATTGCGGCGTGAAGATGAGGCCAGCGAGGACGAAGGTGAGCAGAATACCGAATAGGATCGCCGCTTTGCGCAAGAAGTCTCTCCCGGACGGGCCGCACCATAGCATGCCGGGGACGCCGGCAGGAGGACGCCATGGCTGACATCGTCAACCTCAGGCAATTCCGCAAGCAACGGCAGCGCCGCGAGGCGGAAAAGACCGCAGCGGCCAACCGCGCGCGCCATGGCGACACCAAGGCGGCCCGGGAGAAGCTGCGGCGCGAGAGCGAGAAGGCGGCGAAGGACCTCGACGGCAAGCGGCTCGACTAGGGAGCCAGGCTTGCCGAGCCGTGCCCGAGCGCGCGGCGATACAGCGCCTCGGTCTCGGCATCGAAGGAGACGAAGAGGACTCGCTTTATCCTGTCGTCTCCGAGGAGGAAACGATGGCTCTCATTGACGGCAATGGCACAGGCTTCCGCCCGCGGAAAGCCGTAAATGCCCGTCGAGATCGCGGGAAAGGCGATCGAGCGCAGGTCGTGGGCCGCGGCAAGCGCGAGGCTCGCGCGGTAGCAGCTGGCCAGCAAACCTGCCTCATCGGCCGCACCGCCGCGCCATCTCGGTCCCACCG
>JASHUO010000770.1 GCA_030039975.1 Alphaproteobacteria bacterium | reverse complement strand
GGTCGAGATAGAGATAGATCACCGGCGTGGTGTAGAGCGTCAGCCATTGCGACACGAGCAGCCCCCCGACGATGGCGATGCCCAGCGGCCGGCGCAGCTCGGAGCCGGCGCCTTGCGCCAGCGCGATCGGTAGGCCGCCAAACAGCGCCGCCATGGTAGTCATCATGATCGGCCGGAACCGCAGCAGGCACGCCTGGTGGATCGATTCCAGTGAGCTCTTGCCCTCGTTGCGCTCCGCCTCGAGCGCGAAGTCGATCATCATGATGGCGTTCTTCTTGACAATGCCGATCAGCAGAATGATGCCGACGATGGCGATCACCGACAGGTCGTAATGGAACATCATCAGAAAGATCAGCGCGCCGACGCCGGCCGATGGCAGTGCCGAGAGGATGGTGATCGGGTGAATGTAGCTCTCATACAGCATGCCGAGCACGATATAGACCACGAAGATCGCCGCGAGCACCAGCAGCGGCGTCGAGGTCAGCGACGCTTGAAAAGCCTGCGCCGTGCCCTGGAACGTGCCCTGCAGCGTCGGCGGCACGCGCAGCTGCTCTTGCATCGCCTGGATCGCGCTCACCGCCTGGCCGAGCGCCATGCCCGGCGCCAGGTTGAAGGAGAGGGTCACCGACGCGAACTGGCCCTGGTGATTGACCGTCAGCGGCTCGACTTTGCTGACGAAATGCGCGAACGCGCTGAGCGGCACCTGCGCACCGTTGGGGCCGCTCACATAGATGCGGCTGAGCGCGTCCGGATCGTCCTGGAACTGCGGCTGCAGCTCAAGGATGAGCCGGTACTGGTTGGCCGAGGTGTAGATCGGCGCGATCTGGCGCTGGCCGAAGGCGTCGTAGAGCGTGTTGTCGACGAGCGCCATCGACAGCCCCAGCCGGTAGGCGGTATTGCGGTCGACGTCGAGCGCGATGTGGGGTGCGGCGATCTGCTGGTCGGTGGCGACGTCCTGCAGCTCGTGCATCTGCTGCATGTGCTGCTGGATGATCGGCGCCCAGTGGTTCAGCTCCTCGGTGTCGGTGTCGCCGAGCGTGTACTGGTATTCAGTCTGGTTGAGCCGCCCGCCGATCTGGATGTCCTGCCCGGCCTGCATGTAGTACCGCGCGCCCTCCACCTGCGCCACCTTGGGCCTGAGCCGCTGGATGATCTGCTGCGCGGTGGCATTGCGCTCGTCGAAGGGCTTCAGCTGGATGAACATGCGCGCCGTGCTCTCGGACGCGTTGTTGCCGGTCGCGCCGACGAAGCCCATCACGGCCGCGACCGCGGGATCCTGCTCGATGATGGTCGCGTATTCCTTCTCGATGTTCGCCATCGCAGCGAACGAGCTGTCCTGGCGCGTCTCCGCCTCGCCGAAGATGAAGCCGGTATCCTGCTCGGGGAAGAATCCCTTTGGGATGTAGACGTAGAGGAACCCGGTGACGGCCACCAGCGCGAGCGTCGCCAGCAGCGTCAGGAACTGGTGGCGGAACACCCACTTGAGGCCGCGATCGTATTCCTTCAGCATCCAGTCGAAGAAGCGCTCCGCCGCGCGGTTGAATCGGCCGGTGTTCTCGGCGCTCTCGTGCCGCAGGAACCGAGCGCACATCACCGGCGTCAGCGTCAGCGACACCAGCGCCGAGACCACCACCGCCACGCTGACCGTCACCGCGAACTCGCGGAAGAGGCGGCCGATGATGCCCCCCATGAACAGGAGCGGGATAAACACCGCGATCAGCGAGAAGGTGATCGAGATGATGGTGAAGCCGATCTGCCCCGCGCCCTTCAGCGCCGCCTGCAGCGGCGGCTCGCCCATCTCGATGTAGCGCACGATATTCTCGATCATCACGATGGCGTCGTCGACGACGAAGCCCACCGCGATGGTGAGCGCCATCAGCGACAGGTTGTCGAGGCTGTAGCCCAGCACGTACATAACGCCGAAGGTACCGACGATGGAGAGCGGCACCGAGACCGCTGGGATGATCGTCGCCCAGAGCTTGCGCAGGAAGATGAAGATGACCAACACCACCAGCGCGCAAGTAATGAGCAGCGTCATCTCCACGTCGCGCACCGAGGCGCGGATGGTGAGCGAGCGGTCGGACACCAGGTCGACATGGATCGAGGGCGGGATCGATTCCGTCAGCGACGGCAGCAGTCGCTTGATCGTGTCGACGATGGCGATGGTGTTGGCGCCGGGCTGGCGCTGCACCAGCAGCAGCTCGGCCCGCTGCGTGCCGAACCAGGCGCCGGTGCGCGGCAGCTGCGAGCTGTCGATCGCGTCGCCGATGTCCTGCACCGTGACCGGCGCACCGTTGCGGTAGGCGAGGATGACGTGGCTGTAGGCCTGGGCGGTGAGCAGCTGGTCGTTGGTATCGAGCGTATAGGTTTGCTGCTTGCCCTCGAGCGTCCCCTTCGCCTGCTCCAACGTCGCGCCGGTGAGCGCGTTGCGCACGTCCTCGAGCCCGAGGCCCTTGGCGGCGAGTGCGATGGGGTTCACCTGAACGTGCGGCGCGTAGGTCTGCTCGCCGGCGATCAGAACCTGCGACACGCCGGACACTTGCGACAGCTTTTGCGCCAGGATGGTATAGGCGTAGTCGTCGACCTTGGTGAGCGGCATCGCATCGGACCAGATGGCGTAAAGCAGGATCGGCCGGTCCGCCGGGTTGGTCTTGCGGTAGGTCGGCGGGTTGGGCAGCACCGGCAGCACGCCGCCGGCCGCGTTGATCGCCGTCTGCACGTCCTCGGCGGCGCCGTCGATGTTGCGGGAGAGCGCGAATTGCAGCGTGATCTGCGTCGTGCCCAGCCCGCTGGTCGAAGTCATCTGCGTGAGGTCGGGGATCGCCGCAAACTGCTGCTCGAGGGGCGTTGCCACCGAGGTCGCCATGGTGTCGGGGCTGGCGCCCGGGAACGAGGCCGTCACGGTGATGGTCGGGAAGTCGACCATCGGCAGCGCCGCCACCGGCAGCAGCTGGTAGGTCGCCGCGCCGAAGACAAGTACGCCCAGCATCAGCAGCGCCGTGGCGATCGGCCGGAGAATGAAGACTTCTGAGATGTTCAAGGGTGCGGCTCTCGCGAGCTCGGGCGGGGGGAAAGCGCCATTAGCCGCTGGCGCCCCCCGCAGCGGTGCCCGATCGTGCCGGCTGCTCGCGCACCTTGGCGCCGTTGGTGAGCCGGTACTGCCCCGCCACCACCACCTTCTCGCCCGCGGCAAGGCCCTTGGTGATCACCGCGATGCCGTCCTGGATCGACGCCACCTGCACGTCGCGATGCGCGACGGTGTCGTCGGGTTTGATGACGTAGATGTAGGGGCCATTCGGCCCCTGCATGACGGTGGGGGCGGGCACCGTGATCGCGTTCTCGCGCTCGGAGAGGATGAGCCGCGCATTGACGAACTCGCCCGGCCACAAG
>JASHUO010000769.1 GCA_030039975.1 Alphaproteobacteria bacterium | reverse complement strand
GCTCGCTTGCGCCGGATGCCACCAGCCGGACCATGCCTATGGGCCGCCGGGCGCTGCGCCGGCGATGGCGGGCGGCCCGGCACTGGCGAGCCAAGGCGTGCGCGCGGTGCCTTCGCTCATGTATCTCGAGCGGCAGCCGAATTTCAGCATCGGCCCCGACAATGACGAGAATGAAGGCGTCGATCTGCTGCAGCTGGCCGCGCTCGGGCAAGAGACGCCGCGCGCGCGCAAAACCGCGCAGGACGCCGCGCCTGCAGCAGTCAGCCTGGTGCCGCAAGGCGGGCTGTTCTGGGACGGGCGTGCCGACACGCTGCAGGATCAGGCGGTCTTTCCGTTGCTCAATCCGCTGGAGATGGATGGCGGCTCGATCGAGGCGGTGGCCGCCAAGCTGCGAGCGGCGCCTTACGCTCCGCGCTTCGTCGAGCTCTTCGGCAGCGCCGTGCTCGACACCCCGCGGCTGCTCGTCTCCGAAGCCTTGTTCGCGGTCGCGCGTTACCAGATCGAGGAGCCGAGCTTTCACCCCTATACGAGCAAATTCGACTTCTGGCTCGAAGGCAGAGCGCGCCTCAGCCCCGCGGAGCTGCGCGGCTATGTCCTGTTCAATGATCCCGCCAAGGGAAATTGCGGTGGTTGTCACCTCGATCGGCCGAGTGCTGACGGGCTCCCGCCGATGTTCACGGATTACCAATACGAAGCCCTGGGCGTCCCGCGCAATCCGGCGCTCGCGGCGAACCGCGATCCCGCCTATTACGATCTCGGCATTTGCGGTCCCTACCGAGCCGACATGCGCGGCGAGATCAAGTATTGCGGCATGTTCCTGACGCCGACTTTGCGCAACGCCGCCACGCGACAGGTCTTCTTCCACAACGGCGTCGATCATTCGCTGAAGCAGGTTCTCGACTTCTACGATTTCCGCGACACCGAGCCGGAGAAAGTCTATCCGCACGCGGTGGACGGAAGCATCGCGACATTCGACGACGTGCCTTCCGAGGACCGCGCCAATATCGACGTCACCGATCCGCCGTTCGACCGCAAACTCGGAGAGAAGCCGCCGCTCAGCGCGGCCGAAGAGGACGACATCATCGCGTTTCTGAAGACGCTCACCGACGGCTACCAGCCGGAAGCGCGAGCACGCTGACGGCATCGACCGCCGAACGCCCGCTGGCTTTCAATTCACGCTTTCGCCTTCGCCCGGCTTGTCCCGCCTCAGCTCCAGCACCGCCTCGAGAATCGCCGCCCAGATCCGGTAGCCTTCCTCGTCCCCTTTCGCGCGCATCTCATCGCCCGTCTGCGCCGCCACCATCGCCGCATGATCGACGCCATGGCGTTCGACCAGGATGACAGCAGCGCGCCAGATGTCGAGGTCGGGAATCATCCGACAAATCTAGCGCCGCCCGGTCCTTCTGTCACAGGCGTACCGTCAGAAGAGCTGAATGCGACGACCGTCAGGCTTTACCATCGCATGGCTTCCCGCTTGCGCAGGAATGACGGAATACGTTGATTTTGCTTTAGAATCCGTCGCCCCGCCAAAGCCGCAGTCGATTTCCAGGCGGCACGATGCCGGGGACAGCATCTGTGCGGGTGATGGGCACAACCGGGTGCCGCTAGTCGCGCTCGCGGAACCGCAGCACCCCGCTTTCCAAGGCAGCCGCAATGTCGTCGAACTCACGGATCATGTCCATCAGATGATCCTGCACGTCCGGCAGGATCGCCAAGTGGACGAGCTTCCGCGTCCGATGGGCAAGGTCGCGATAATGCTGAGCGCCGGTCCCGCTCATGGTGTTTTGATACCATCTCCGCGCACCAGGCGGGATGGCTTTGATGACAAAGCACGACACTGTGATCGACGCGACGCAGCGGCGCGCTTATGTCCAGCCGGGTATCGCCGGTAGCGGCGAACGATGGAGTGAGCCGATATGATCGACCGCGACCGGCGTCGCCGCACATGGCGTCGCGCGTTTCTTGTCCTCGCCTCTGCGCTGTCTCTCGCCGCCTGCGCGCAATCCGGCGATGGCGGCGGCACGTCGCCGAGCGGATATGTCGACCCCAACCCTTACCACTATCGCTGCACCGGCAACTGCCAGGCGGGCGCCTAGGAGCAGATGACGATCCGATCGTCGCCGCTCGCTACAATCGGCCGGCGGGGCGTCGGGCGAGATCCCCTGCCCTCGCTCAATCGCACGTCGGGGCGTCGGCCGCATAGGCGGCACGCACCCAAGGCCGCGGGCTTGACGGCGCCGTACCGAGTGCATCGATCGCGACGATGACGCGGAGCCAAGTGTCGGCCTCGTCATGGTAACCCTGACGACGCATCGCCTCGACCAGTTTGCGCGCCTGCTCCGCTGCGCCCTCGCCGACCCGTTGGACGACGATTTGCGCCAATCGCTCGATTTCGTGATCGCTGGTGAGCATCGGCAAAGTGTAGCCGCACATCGTGACCAAAAAGCGACGGCCGACATCGCCGCTCAAGGCGCGAAGAGGGTAAATACATAGGTCGCGAGCAGCACGAGATGGACGATGCCGGAGAGCAGGTTCGTGCGTCCGGTCCCGTAGGTGATGATGGCCACGATGAAGCCGAGCGCCATGAGCACACTGGCGCCCGCGGGAATGCCGAGCTCGAGCGGCTGGCCGATGCGGAACGATATGAGGGCCACCGCCGGCACGGTGAGCCCGATCGAGGTCACGCCGCTGCCGAGGGCGAGGTTGATGCTTGCCTGCAGCCGATTGCGCGCGGCCGACCGGACCGCGGCAGCTCCTTCGGGGAGCAAAACGACCGCGCCGATGATCACGCCGACGATGGTATGCGGCGCCCCGGCGGCGTCTACCGCCGCTTCCAGCGCATGCGCCAAGCTTTCCGCCAACAACACGACCGACAGCAAAGCGAGCAGCAAGAGGGCCAGAGATGCGATCGCGATCCGACCGCTCGGCCGCTGATGACCGGCCATGTTCTCCTCGCCGACCGGCAGGAAATAGGCTCGGTGCCAATTGGTCTGGATGAACAGGAAAGCTATGTAGAGGCCGAGACAGGCGGCCGAGACGAAGGCGAGCTGGCGCCCCGAATAGAACGGCCCGGGCACCGAGATGAGATAGGTCGGCAAGACCATCACCAGCACGGACATCGGGATGAGCACGGCCAGCAGGGCACTGGCGCCTTCGACCCGGAACTCGGTTTCACGATGGCGGAAGGCGCCGACCACGATGCAAAGGCCGGCAAGGCCGTGCAGCACGAGCATCACAACGGCATTGATGGAGTCACGCAGCAGCGACGGGCTGGGCTCTCCGCTCAGCATGGTCGAGATGATGAGACCCGCTTCGATGACCGTGACCGCAAGCGCCAGCAACACCGCCCCGTAGGGCTCACCCGCCCACAGCGCCACGACTTCGGCATGATACACGGCGGCAATCACGCTGCTGAGCAGCGCCACGGCCGAGACGATCGCCAGTGGTTCGAGACCCACATGGCCGATGGCGAACCATGCCGCCAGCGAGAGCACAGGCAGCAGAATCATGTATAGGGGAATGCGACCGATGGGAGCGCCGGCCATGCGCCTAGTCTCGGGCACCACCGCGACGATAGCAAGCCGCTCTGCCGGCGGGCATCGGTGAACGGCGCCGAGACTGGTTCAGTGCCTGCGTCGGAGGTAAACCGCGATCGCCGTGACCCCGAGGTTCAATGCGAAGCCGAGGCTGCCCGCAAGAATGGCAGCGTGCACGTCAACTCCAATCACCGCACGCGCTCCCGTTTGGCCGATCGACCGCCGACAGATATCCATTGCGTCGAGCGCTACCCACCGTCCCAACCTATGTGGTCTCGCGCCTCATCACTTGTGATGAAGATCACGCCTTGGCCGGCTGGCTCCGGAGCGCGTCCCTATACGATCGCGCGACCAGTGCACGACGTCAGGCGAAGTCGCCGTATCGATCGCCCGGGTCGGCGTCGTCGGACAAGGGCGTGCCTCGCGGCGCACCCAGAAGCAGCGCCGCGCTTGCCCACAAGCCGTAGCTCATCAGATTCGCCAGAGCGCTTGATCGGGTTGTCGACGGCGCACTTCCCTTGGCGGCGCCGACGATCCTCTCCTGTCGCGGCGGCCCCGACCGCGCCTCAGGGTCATGCATGTGCGTCGCCTCCCACCGGCATCGTGACGTGCCGTAGTCGGGAAATAATGACCAGCGCGCGTGCGGGCGGCAATTGCCATTTAGACTCACGGCGCAACGCCCATCGCGGCCGCCATCACGCATTTGAATAAAATACGCGGAGATTCTCCTTATCATTAAGGCCGCAATCGGCTTTGATTGAGGCGTTCAGGGAAGGCGAACCGCCCGTATGGGCAGAGACCGGATCAACAACACGGCCTCGCGACTCTCTCCCGGACCGCGAAGCCGTTTTGGGTTGCACGGCGATGGACGGTTTCGCGAACGAGCAGAGGTTGGTCTACCGCGTGTATCGTCACTGGACCACGTGGTCCGCGGCGCGGCGCTTCCCGAGCAAGGATGATATCGATGTCTCGCTATTGGGCGATGATGCGGAAAGCTGCGTGCTCGTTCAACTTGCTGCCCCACTCGACCAGTCCGCCTTCGTCGCCGTGGGCGAGAACCTGCTCCCGCGCGGCGACTCTCTCGACGGCAGCCCGATCGCGGCTTGTCCCAAAGGCACACTGCTCGGGACGATGCTGAAATACCTGCCGCGCTTCCGCCCGGATGGCGGCCCCTTGAGCATCGCCGGGAGCGCCACGCACCTTGGCGAGCCGGTTCTGTTCAGAGGGATTCTACTGCCGCTGGCCGATGACGGCGCATCCATCGATCACATTCTTGGCGCCGCCAACTTTCGCGCTTTGCGTCGGGGCGAAGAGAAGCTGCTTCGCACGCGGCTCGAAGTGCTCATGCTGAGAGTCGAGCCGGGACAGATCTGGGACGTTTATTCCCCGATGTCGGGCGGGTGGGTGCAGGCGAAGGTTGCCGTGGTCGACGGTGACCAGGCGAAGCTGCGCCAGACGGAGACGATGCAAACCCTGTCGCTCAAGCCGAGCGAGATGATGCGCCATCCCGAGCGGTTTCGATTTGTATCCTACGCAGAGACAGGTTGAGGAATAAGCGGCTTCGGCTTCGGGCTGCCGCTCACGCCTTGCCACACCGGCGCTAACGAAAGCTTGCAAGGTCTAACGTGCCAACTTCACGCCGCTCTTCGATGGTGGCGGTGCTGGCCATCGGACGAGGAGCAGAGATGATGTCGCTGGATTGGCGTTTCGCGATGCTGAGCGTTGTGTTTCTGACCGATGTGATCGTATTCGCCCAGCTCTGCCGCGAAGAGCTTCGCGATCG
>JASHUO010000768.1 GCA_030039975.1 Alphaproteobacteria bacterium | reverse complement strand
ACGGCGATGGCCGCGTCGCCGACCTTGAGGCCGAGATCGTCCACCGCCTCGTTGGTGATCGACGAGGTGATGATTACGCCATGGCCGACATCGACGCGAACATGAGCGGTCGTCTGGCCCTTGGTGACCTCGACGATCTTGCCCTTGATCTGATTGCGTGCGCTGAGCTTCATGGCAGCCGCTCCCTCGAAGATATCCCGGCGAATATAGCGCAGGGGACGGCGCCGGGAAATCTCAGACGCGCCCCTTTGCCGCCCAGGCGGTCGCGGTCATGCTGCGCGGCCCGTCGGGACGGCCGGCGAGATAGGCGCGTTCGACCGCACCGGCGAGCACGGAAAGGGAGCGAGGCTCGAGCCGCTTCACGTAGTCGCCGACCGGGCCCTGCGCATTGGCGATGGGCTGCCAATAATCGGCGAAATCGGCATAGCGCATGCGGATGGTCAGCGACGCTGCCGCCACATCGCGCGCCCCGGCTTCGGCGAAAGCGGCGTCGAGCTCGCCCGGCCAGGTGAGCGCCGCCGCATAGTGGCGGCCGCGCGCCTTGTCGGCCTCGGGATCGAGTGCCGCCGCCGTGTCCCAGAACAGGCGCTGATAGGTAAGGCCGCCGGCGAAATCCCAGATCGCCGCCGCAATCGTTCCGCCCGCGCGGGTGACGCGCCCCATTTCGCGCACCGCCTGCAGCGGCTGCTTCACGAAATTGAGTGCGAGCAGCGAATAGGCGCGGTCGAAACTGCCATCGGGCAGGTCGATTGCGGTGAGGTCGCCGCGGCGGAACTCGAGGCGCGGGTCTTGTGCCTGCGCTCGCGCCGCCGCGATATAGGCCTCCGAAAGATCGATGCCGAGGATGTGCGACGGGGCACGCCGCGCCGCCAGCGCAAAGGCGAGGCTGCCGGTGCCGCAGCCGAGATCGAGAACGCGATCGCCCTCGTCGAGCCCAGCGAAACCGATCAATTGCTCCGCCAGCAAAGGGCTCCAGCGTCCCATCAGGCGGTCATAAGCGGCGGCATTGTTCGCCGTATAGGTCGACGAGGTCATTCGGCTCACTCTTGCCTGGCGGGGCGCGATGCGCAATATCCCGATGGATATATCCTCACCAGGAGCAGGCCATGAACATCGATCTCGGCCGGCGTCGCATCGTGCTGGCGACAGTCGCCGGATTGGCGCTGCCGCTCCGCGCGGCACGATCGGCGACCGCTCAGCCGGTGAGGATTTTCGCTGCCGCAACCTTGCAGGACGCTCTCGCCGCAGCGATGACCGCTGCCCAAGCCGCGCTGCACGTGCCGGTAACGGCGGTCTATGGTCCGAGCCCGGCGCTGGTGAAGCAATTGGAGAATGGCGCGCCGGGCGACCTGTTGTTCGCGGCCGATACGGACTGGATGGACGAGGCGGTCGCGCGCAAGGTCGTCGATCCCGCGACCCGCGTCGACTTTTTGTCGAACGCGCTGGTCCTCGTCGCGCCGGCATCGCAATCGGTGGCGACGAGGATCGTGCCGGGATTTCCCTTGGCCGCGATGCTCGGCGAGGGGCGTCTTGCGATGTGCGATCCGATGATGATGCCGGCCGGGCGCTATGGTCGCGCGGCGCTGCAAAAGCTCGGTGTCTGGGACAGCGTCAAGGACCGGATCGCCAATGCGGCCGATGTCCGCGCCGCGCTCGCTTATGTGGCGCGAGGCGAGGCGCCGCTGGGCATCGTTTTCGACACCGATGCGCGGCTCGATCCGGGCGTCAAGATCGTCGGTACGTTTCCAGCGGACAGCCATCCGCCTATCGTCTATCCGATTGCGGCCGTCGCGCACAACCGCAATCCGAACACGGCCGGCGTCCTCCGCTTCCTCGTCTCGCCGCAAGCAAAGCCGATCTTCGAGCGCTATGGCTATAAGGTGCTCACGGCACGTTCTGCATCGGGCGCCGCTCGATAAGGCTGCCGGAACATTCGCGCGCGAGGGCCTGTTACACCCGTGGGTAAGGCTTTCCACGGGAGTCATCGTGATGCGTGCATGGTTGCTTTTGTTGTTGGCGACAATCCCGCTCTCGGCGTGCATCAGCACCCATTCCAGCCCGAGTCCGACGATCGTGGTGCCGCAAGGCGCGTCGGTGGTTTGTCCGAACGGCACGGCGGCGGTCTACAGCGACGGTGCGTATCGCTGCTAGGAGCGTGTCGGGAACCGGCGGGCGGCGCGCAGATCGATCAGGTCTTCACTACCGCTGCGCAAGCGTGTATCCATGAACCGAAAGGTGTGCACGCTTTCGTGGCATTATGAGAAGACCCGTGTTGCTGAGCGAAATTCGCATCTCGTGGCAAACCCGTGGGTTCGGAACGGGCGCGGATGAAATCCGTTTTCTTCCGATTCGACCAGGAGGTTCGGATGAGCGAGGATCCGAAGGGCTATCGGGAAGGTTTTGCCGCCGGCTGGCTCGCCGCGTCGCAGGCGATCATGGGGGCGATCATGTCCGAGGCGCGGACGCCGCCGCTGGAGCTGGCGGGAAGTCTGCCAGGGGAGGTGCGCCGCCGCCGCGGCCGCCCGCCGAAATCGGTCGCCGCCGCCCCGCCGACGCTGCAGCAGCCGGGCAAACGGCCTCGGGGACGCCCGCGCAAGAACGCGTGATCTCGCCATGGCGAGCGGCGTGCAACATCGGCGCCGGGCTGCGTGCTTTGCGTGTGCTGATCGCGCTGACCTTGCTGCCGCTGGCCGCTTGCAACGCCGCTTCGGAGTGGCTCGCCGGTATCAATCCCGCTGATTATACCTGGGAGCCGCCGATCGGAGCGGCGCCCGCCGCGGGTACGATGGAAAAAGATCTCAAGCTGTGCGAGGGAGGATCAGGAAGCGCAAGCGCGGAGGCGGCGAAGGGCGGTCTGACCATCACGCGATCGGAAGCTTCCGAAGCGGTCAACGACTGCATGATGGCGAAAGGCTATCAGAAGTTCTACCAATCGAGGCAGACGCTGTTCTAGCGGCCTACTGGAA
>JASHUO010000767.1 GCA_030039975.1 Alphaproteobacteria bacterium | reverse complement strand
TCGCCGTCCGCCTCGATGCGGAGCCGGTGGAGTAGGGGCGGCCGCTCGCGATCGGCGTACACAAACACCGCAAAGCCCCACCTCACCCCAACCCCTCTCCGCCCCACAGGGGCGGAGAGGGAGGGGACCCGTCGCGTTAGCGACGGGGAGGGTGAGGTGGGGCTTCTACGGCCTTGCGCACCGGATCAAGTATTTCTTCCCGCTTCGCGCGGTACCACCATCTCCCGCGCCGTCCTGATCGCGTCGAGCAGCACCTGCTGGTCGCCGATCTGATTGGCGAGCAGGAGCGCGAAGCGCAGCAGGAAGGCTTCGCTCTCGCCCTCGCTCAGCCCTTCGTTCGCGGCGATGATCGCCGCGTAGAAGCCATCGGCATCGGGGATGTTGGCATCGGTCCTCATCGCGCTCTCTCCTTGCCGAGGGCCTTGTCGATGGCCGCTTGGACCGTGGCCGCCGCCGGCCGTTCGAGCCGGGCCGCGAGATGCTGGTCGGGGCGGATCACCAGCACTTCGCCGGCGCCGCCGAGGCGATCGAGCGCCGGGCCGCGGAGGACGGGAAGGCCGCCGATCGCGGCGTTGCAGGCGAAGCTGCGCGCGAGGCGTTCCGGCAGCGCGGGCGGCTCCGCTCCCGCATAGCACAGCACCAGGAAGATCGCACCCTCGCCGCGCAGCAGGTCGCTCAAGGCACCGGCGCTGCCATCCGGCAACGTCACCGGCACGTTCGGCACGGCGCTGCCGCTATTGCTGGTGAGCGACGAGCCGGCATAGTCGAAAGCGACGGAGAGCCGGCCGGTATTGACCAGCGCGCGGCCGAAATCGTGGCGGCGGGCAAGATCCAGCACGGCATCGCGGAAGCGGTGCTCGAATGGCGAGCGCGGCGCGAGGAAACGGATGGTGCGCGTCGTCACATGGATGTTGTGCGCGCCGGCGGCGCGACGCTCCTCGTCATAGCTGTCGAGCAGCGCCTCGGGCGCGGCGCCGGTCACTACCGCGGCGAGCTTCCAGGCGATGTTCTCGGCATCCTGCACGCCGCTGTTGCCGCCGCGCGCGCCGAAGGGGTTCATCACATGGGCGACGTCGCCGGCGAAAAAGACGCGGCCCAGGCGGAAGTGGTCCATGAGCTGGGTGCGATAGTCGTAAGGCCCGACCCAGACGATCTCGATCTCGGTCTCGCCGAGATGCCGGCGCAGACGATCCCTGACCGTCTCGGGATCGGCGATGGTCTTTGGATCGGCGTTCGGCCCCATCTGGTAGTCGAGCCGCCAGACGCCATCGGCCATCGGATGCTGCCACACGGCGCGGCCGTCGTTGAAGGCGGCTTTCGCCCAGGTCCAGCGCTCCGCCGGCAGCGATGTCTTGAAGCGCACATCGCTGATGCACCAGCGATCCTCGCCTTGCTCGGCCGCCATCTTGGCGCCGAGCGCGCCGCGAATGAGGCTGGCGAGGCCGGAGGCGTCGATCACCCATTCGGCCTCGAGGGTATAGCTGCCGTCGGGAGTTTCGACGGCAAGCGCGACGTGATCCTCGCGCTGGGTAATGCCGGTGACGCGGTTGCGCCAGCGCAGCTCGGCGCTGGGCAACTCCGCCAGGCGATCGACGAGATACCATTCGACGTAGAATTGCTGCAGATTGATGAAGGGCGGCGCCTTCGACAGCGAGCCCTGGGACGCATCGAAGCGGTAGAGCACGTCGTCATCGGCGAGCACCTTGCCCACCGACCAGGTGACGCCCTTCTCGACGATGCGCTGGTAAATGCCGAGCCGGTCGAAGATTTCGAGCGTCTTTTGCGCATAGACGATGCCGCGGCTCGAGGCACCGCGCACCCCCACCGTATCGTCCTCGTCGAGCAGCACGACCGGGATGCCGCGGCCGGCGAGGTCGCAGGCGGCGGTAAGGCCGGCGAGCCCGCCGCCGACCACCGCCACCTTGTGCCGGCGGCGCTCGCCCGCGAGCTCCGCCGGGCGGCGATAGGGGAAGACCGGCAACGCATAGCCGCTGCCTGTCACCTCAGGTGGCCGAAGTCCTTCCCGTGACATGGTGGGGGGCATCGTGCGGCCTCGCCCGCGGCGGATCAAGGGCGAGATCGCCCATTAGATGCCGGCGAGAGGCAACGGGGCTGCTTGAGCGGAGGTGCCCGACGTATTGGCGGTGCGCTCGGTCGGCGATCCAAAGCGGTCCCAAGCGACTTCATGTGCGTAATACACAAAGGGGCCGACCACGAAACCGAAGGCGGACAGCGAGGCGGCGGTAACGAGCTCGCCGACCACGACGTAGTTCGTCGCAAATTCCATCACCGTTGCGAAACCTCGATACGTGATCGTCTTTGCCAAAGCCCGATGGATCGCGAAGCGCGGGCGAGCGGATGTCGTTGGCTTTGCCTCCAAAGAGGTAGGCAGCAACACCGGGACGTCGAAAGTACCGCTTCGCGATCCGGTTTCCACAGGCGATCCGAGATGATTCCAGGCTGCTTCGTGTACGAAATAGAACACCGGCCCTGCGATAAGAGAGAAAGCGGAAAGACCCGCCGCCGTGGCGAGTTCTCCGAGGACCACATAGTTGAAGCTGAAGTCCAAGCTCGTGACGATGATGCGAAAGGTGACGGTCTTGAGCACCGCTTGTTTCATCGAGAGCGCCGCTTCGCCGGCGCGCCGGTCGGAAATGGCGCGCGCGGATGTCGGAGGTCGCGGCTTCATCAGCCTTAGTGATGGTTTTGCGCGATCACGCCGCTTGGGCAGATATCCCGGTAGAAGCAAGGCCGCGCTGCCAATCATCACGGCTGGGATAAGCGCCACCTCGAACACTGCGGCGCCTGCGGCAATCACCCCGATCGTGGCAGCGGCTCTCATGACACGTTGTCCCTGGTCACGGGCGAGCGGCGACTTCGGCGCAGCGAGATTTGGCACAGAACCGACCGCGAGCTTGAGCTGTGACACGGGCGATCTCCCGTTTCCATGGGCGCGACAATAAGCCTAGCTTGAATTTTTTCGCATGGACACGTGCTGCGTCGAAGACGAGCCTTGCCCCGACTCGCAAACAGCGAGTAACTACGTTGAGCCGACGTAGAGGCTCGCCCGAGGAAGCGGATGAAGATCACACAGGAGGCGCTGACCGTCTTGCCCAATGTCGCGCGGGGCGAGGTCAACATTATTCTGGGCGGGGTCCACATCACCCTGACGGCCGAAGAGTCGCTGCTGCTCGCAGCCGGGCTCGCGAACAGCCTCGATCAGCTGCAGGGAATGGAGCAGCGTGACGCAGCGGGAGCGGAGACCTGGGACGTCGCGCGATCGACGCCAGCTGATCCGGAGCCGCGCGCGAGCTCGTCTGGCAAGGAGGCCGCGAGCCCGCCCGAGATGCTCGTGCGGACGCGAGCGCTCATCCAGGCGAGCATGAGGGATAGAGGTCTTT
>JASHUO010000766.1 GCA_030039975.1 Alphaproteobacteria bacterium | reverse complement strand
AACGCCACCACGCTGCTTGCGCTCTACTGGCTCGCCACCCACCGCCCCCGGCTGCGGCGGCTCTGGCGGTGACCTCTCCGCTCGCCCCCTCACCCCGACCCTCTCCCGCAAGGGGAGAGGGAGCTCGCCGAGCCTGCGGCGAACATCCCCTCTCCCCTCGCGGGAGAGGGAGGGGCCCACGCGAAGCGTGGGAGGGTGAGGGTGCGCGCAGCTTGATCCCCTGCGGCTGCTGCCTATAGTGAGGGCAGACGCCTGAAATCGGGCCGCACCATGCAGATTCGCGACGGCTTTCTCGAGACCATCGGCAACACGCCCCTCATTCGCCTGCGCCGCGCTTCGGAGCTGACGGGCTGCACCATTCTGGGCAAGGCCGAGTTCCTCAATCCCGGCGGCTCGGTCAAGGACCGCGCCGCCCTCGCCATCGTGCGCGACGCCGAGGCGCGCGGCTTGCTGCGGCCGGGCGGCGTCATCGTCGAAGGCACGGCCGGCAATACCGGCATCGGGCTCGCGCTGGTCGGCAATGCGCTCGGCTATCGCACGGTCATCGTCATGCCGGAGACGCAGAGCCAGGAAAAGAAGGACATGCTGCGCCTCTGCGGCGCCGATCTCCGCCTCGTCGCCGCGGTGCCCTATGCCAATCCGATGAACTATGTCCGCTACTCCGAGAGCCTCGCGCAGGAAATTGCCAAAACCGAGCCCAACGGCGCGATCTGGGCCAATCAGTTCGACAACACCGCCAACCGCCACGGCCATTACGAGACCACCGGCCCCGAGATCTGGCAGCAGACCGACGGCAAGGTCGACGCGTTCGTCTCCTCGGTCGGCACCGGCGGCACGCTTGCCGGCGTCGCCATGGCGCTCAAGGAGCGCAACGCCAAAATCAGAATCTATCTCGCCGACCCGATGGGCTCGGCGATCTACAGCTATTACGCGCGCGGCGAGCTCAAGGCCGAAGGCAATTCGATCACCGAGGGAATCGGTCAGGGTCGCATCACCCGCAATCTCGAAGGCGCGCCGATCGATGGCTGGTTCCAGGTCACCGATGAAGAGATGCTGCCGCTGCTCTTCGACCTCGTGCAGGAAGAGGGGCTGATCCTCGGCGGCTCGACCGGCATCAATATCTGCGGCGCGATCAAAGCGGCACGCGAGCTCGGCCCCGGCCACACCATCGTCACTGTGCTCGCCGATTACGGCACGCGCTACCAGTCGAAGCTCTTCAACCCCGATTTCCTGCGCGAGCGCAAGCTGCCCGCGCCGCGCTGGCTCGAGCAATGACCGAGCTGCTGTTTCGCGACGACGCCTATCTCCGCCGCGCCGAGGCGCGCATCATCGCCGGCTCCGAGCGCGGCATCGTGCTCGACCGCACCCTGTTCTATCCCCAAGGCGGCGGCCAGCCCGGCGATAGCGGCGTGCTGCGCCTCGCCGATGGACGCGAGGTGGTCATTGCCGACACGCGCAAGGGCGAGGGTCCGGACGAGATCCTGCACATCCCGGCGCCGGGCGCGATCCTGCCCGCCGCCGGCGATCTCGTCAGCGCCGAGATCGACTGGGCGCGGCGCTATCGCCTGATGCGCATGCATACCTGCCTCCATCTGTTGTGTGCCGTGGTACCGAACGCCGGCGTCACCGGCGGTCAGATCGCCGACGGCAAGGGCAGGCTCGATTTCGACGTGCCGGGGGACGCGCTCGACAAGGCCGCGATTGCGCAGCAGCTGAATGCGCTCATCGCCGGCGACCACGAAGCCTTGCCGCGCTGGATCAGCGACGAAGAGCTCGCGGCGCGCCCGGAGCTGGTGCGCACCATGTCGGTGAAGCCGCCTTCGGGCCAAGGCCGCGTGCGGCTTCTCGACATTGCCGGCGTCGATTTGCAGCCTTGCGGTGGGACGCATGTCCGGCGCACCGGTGAGATCGGCCCGGTCGATGTCGTGAAGATCGAGAACAAAGGCCGCCAGAACCGCCGCGTCGTCCTCGCCTTCGTCGGCTAGACGCGGCGTCGCGCCCAGCGCACCGCAGCGGCAGCGGCCACAGCCAACACAGGGAGAAGGCGCCGATGCCTTATGCCAATCCGGAGTCGCTGGTCTCGACCGAGTGGCTGGCAAGCCATCTCGAGGCGCCCGATGTGCGCCTGGTCGATGGCTCCTTCACCTTGCCGGGGGTGACGCCGACGGCGCAGGAGCTTTACCGGCAGCGCCATATACCTGGCGCCGTGTTCTTCGACATCGACGATATCGCCGATGAGACGAGCCCCCTGCCCCACATGCTGCCGAGCGCCGAGAAATTCGCTCAGCGCATGCGCAAGCTCGGCCTCGGCGACGGGCACCGGATCATCATCTATGACAGCACCGGGCTCAATTCGGCGGCGCGGCCCTGGTGGATGCTGCGCGTCTTCGGCCATCGCGACGTCGCTATCCTCGATGGCGGGTTGCCGAAATGGCAGGCCGAGCGCCGTCCCGTCACCGATGCCCTCCCGGCGCCGCGCGAGCGCCACTTCACGGCGCGGCTCAACACGCTGCTGGTGCGCGACAAGGCACAGCTCCTCGCCAATCTTGAAAGCCGGCGCGAGCAGGTCATCGATGCGCGCGCGCGCCCCCGCTTTGCCGGCACCGCCAAGGAGCCGCGCGCCGGGCTGCGCAGCGGGCATATTCCCGGCAGCCTCAACCTGCCTTATGACGAGCTGGTCGATCCGGAGAAGCGTACCCTGCTGCCGGCCGAGGAGCTGGCGCGGCGCTTCGCCGCCGCCGGCCTCGAGCCCGGCCAGCCGGTGGTGACCAGCTGCGGCTCGGGCGTCACCGCCTGCGCGCTCGCCTTCGGCCTCCATCTCCTCGGCTGGCCCGACGCCGCGGTTTACGACGGCTCCTGGTCGGAATGGGGGCTGCCGGGCGCGACGCCGGTCGCCACGGGAACGGAATCCTGACCATCGCCGAGCTTCTCGACACCATCACCTATCTCGAGATGACGGCGCGCCCGCAGCGGCCGCCACTGCCGGCCCCGCACGGAAAGCTCGCGCTGCTGCGCGCCGAGCGCTGCACCGTTTCCTTCTACCGCTATCTCTACAACACGGTGGGCGAACGCTGGCTCTGGTATGTGCGGCGCGGCTGGAGCGACGAGCAGCTGCAGCTTTGGCTGTCGCGTCTCGAGATCGAGCTTTTCGTCCTCCATGTCGGCGGCGTACCGGCAGGATATTACGAGCTCGAGCGGCTCGCTTCCGGCGACAGCGAGCTCTGCTATTTCGGCCTTATCCCTGATTTCATCGGCCGCGGCCTCGGCGCCTGGCTCCTGCAGCAGGCGGTCGAGAGCGGCTGGCACGGCGAGACGCGACGCCTCTGGGTGCACACCTCGACCTACGACCATCCGCGCGCGCTCGGCCTTTATCAGCGCGCCGGCTTCCAGGTTTATCGCCGCCAGGCTGTCATGTTCGAGGATCCGCGCCTCACCGGCGCGCTGCCGCCAACGCTGACGCATCCGCTGCTGCCCTAGGCGAACGCCTACGGCGTTCGTCCGCGGCGGCGGCAGCGGTTGCGCAAGCAACCGCGAGAGCCGCACCCCTCCGACTAGCTTCCACCTAGCGCCCCAGAATTTGGCCGAGGAACGCCCGCGTCCGCTCGTTCTTGGGCGCGGTGAAGAAGGTCTCAGGCGGCGCCGCTTCGACGATTTCGCCGCGATCCATGAACAGCATCATGTCGGCGACCTCGCGCGCGAAGGCCATCTCGTGCGTGACGCAGACCATGGTCATGCCCGATTGCGCCAGCTCGACCATGACGTCGAGCACCTCCTTGATCATCTCGGGATCGAGCGCCGAGGTCGGCTCATCGAACAGCATGATGCTCGGGTTCATGCAGAGCGCCCGGGCGATGGCGACGCGCTGCTGCTCTCCGCCCGGGAGCTGCGCCGGGTATTTGTCGACCTGTTCGATGAGCCGCACCCGTTCAAGAAGGCGCCGCGCGAGATCTTCGGCTTCCGGCTTCGGCAGCTTGCGCACCTGAATGGGCGCCAAGGTGCAGTTCTCAAGAACCGTCAGATGCGCAAACAAATTGAAGTGCTGGAACACCATGCCGACGTTGCGGCGTACCTTGTCGATCGCGCCGGCATCGCGCGTCAATTCGATGCCGTTGACGACGATGCGGCCCTGCTGATGTTCTTCGAGCCCGTTGATGCAGCGGATGAGCGTCGACTTGCCGGAGCCCGACGGACCGCAGACGACGATCCGCTCGCCCTTGCCGACGACGAGGTTGATGTCGCGCAGGACGTGAAAATCGCCATACCATTCGCCGAGGCTTTCGATCTCGACGGCGGCATCCTGCGGAGGGGAATTCTCGGACATCGGAACCTTATGGGATGCGGCGCCAACGGCCTTCGAGATAATAAGAATAGCGCGACATGCCGAAACAGCAGACGAAATAAAAGATCGCGGCGAAGGAATAGGCCGTGGTGGTGATCGTCGGACCGGCCCAACGGGGATCGAGCCGGGACGAATCGACGGTGGGCAGGAAATCGAAAATGCCGACGGTCGCGACGAGCGTGGTATCCTTGAAGAGGCCGATCACCGTGTTGGCGATAGCCGGAATCACGAGCGGCAACGCCTGCGGCAGGATCACGAGACGCTGCCGCGCCCAGAAGCGCAAGCCCAAAGCCTGCGCCGCCTCGCTTTGTCCTTTCGGCAACGTTTGCAAGCCGCCGCGCACCACCTCCGCCATATAGGCGGAGGCAAAAAGCGCCACGCCGATCAGCGGCGGCAGAAGTCGATCCGGAGTGAGCCAATCGGGAAGAAACAGCGGCAGCATCGTTGCGGCCATGAACAGGACAGCGATCATCGGCACGCCGCGCATGAATTCGATGAACGCGATGCCGGCAAGCCGCAGCATCGGCAGATTCGAGCGCCGCCCGAGCGCCAACAAGA
>JASHUO010000765.1 GCA_030039975.1 Alphaproteobacteria bacterium | reverse complement strand
ACTACGCCCGCAGCCTGCAGGCTGGTTCCGTCAGCATCATCGCACCGGTGTTCCGCCTCAACTTCATCGTCACCGCGGTGCTGGCGATCGGCTGCTTGCACGAGACGCTGACGGCGCAGAAGATCGGCGGCTTTCTGTTGGCGATCGGCGCGGGCTGGCTGCTGCTCGGCGGCTCGCTGCACCGTGACGGCGTCGATGCGGATGCGGCGCGGCGCTCGCTCCGTCAGGTGTTCGTGGCGACGCTCGCGACCGGCGCGGCCAATTTCTGCTACAAGCTCGGCCTTATCGACGGCGCGACACCGGAGACGCTGCTCGCCGCCCAGGCGGTCGTGTTCAGTGGCCTGCTGACGGCCATCACCTACCGGATGACGGGCGCGATCCGGCTGCCGCGCGGTGTCATCCGGCATTCGGGGCCGGCTGCGATCGTCCTCATCGCGGCATTTCTGTTCCTCCTGCACGGCCTGAAGCACGGCGATGCCAGCGTCGTCGTTCCGATCACGCAGATGGGCTTCGTGGTCGCCGCGGTGCTCGGCGTTATGGTCCTCGGCGAAAGCTGGACGGCGCGCAAGATCGCCGGCCTCTGCACCGCGACCGCGGCGCTGCTCCTGTTGGCGATGGGTTAGGGGAGAGGCCGGGCGCCAAAGTGACCGCCCTAGAACAGGTAGTAGCCGACCAGGTACAGCGCGCAGCCGACGCAGGCGCCGACCAAAGTGCCGTTCATGCGGATATATTGCAGGTCGCTGCCGATGGCGAGCTCGAGGCGCCGTGTCACCGTGCGCGCGTCCCAGCCCTGCACCACTTCGGTGATCAGCGCGCCGATCTGTCCCCGCCACGGCACCACCGCCAGCGCTGCATGTTCGATCGTCGCGTCGAGCCGCGCCTGCATCTCGAGATCGCGTGCCAGCGTCTGGCCGAGCGTGCGCATGGCGGTGCGCACCGCCTCGCGCGTGCGCGACAGCGGCGCGTCGAGATCGCTGAGGAAGATCCGCCGCAGCTCGTCCCAGACGGTGCCGAGCCAGGCGTGCATCTGCGGATGCTCGATGAGGCGGTTCTTCGCCTCGTCGAAGCGCCGCCGCCGCTCCGGCGATGCGACGAGGCCGGCGGCGAAATCCTCGATCGTCGCGCGAAAGCGCTCGCGCGCGCTGCTGTCCGGCAGGCGCAGCTCCGCGAGCACTTCATCGATGCCGGTGATGAGCGCGGTGGCGATGCGCCGGTTGATCGTCTTCGGCACCCACCACTGGCTGCGCTCCTCGACGCTGATGTAGATGCGGTCGGCATTCTCGGCGAGCGCCGATTGCGCCGCGTCGAGCGCATGGTCGAAGAGCGCATCATACTGGTTGCTGGCGGTGAAGAGCGTGATCAGCCTGCCCGCGATCGGCGCCAGATCCACCTCTTTCAGCTGCTCGCCGAAAGAGCGCGCGACGAAGTCGCGGACGGCCGGGTCGCCGAGCGAGCCGATGACGTAAGGCAGCGCCGCGGTGACCTGGTCGGCGGCGCGCATCGCATTCTCGGGCTCGGCGAGCCAGTCGGCGAAGCGGCGCCCCGGCGCGAAGCTGCGCAGCCGCGCGGCGATGATCGCCGGCGCGAGGAAATTGCGCTCGACGAAATTGCCCAGCCCTTCGCCGATGCGGTCCTTGCTGCGCGGAATGATCGCGGTGTGCGGGATCGGCAATCCCAAGGGATGGCGGAAGAGCGCGGTCACCGCGAACCAATCGGCGAGCCCGCCGACCACCGCCGCTTCGGCGCCCGCGCGCAGCAGCAGCACCCAGAACCCCGGCTCCGGCGCAAGCCGCGTCGCGAAGAACGCCACGGCCGCCGCCAGCAACAACCCTGTCGCCAGCGCCTGGTTGCGCCGCAGCGCGCGGCGCTGGCGCTGCTCGGCATCGGTCGGAGCGTGCTCGGGTCTCTCCTGCATCGGCGGCGCGATGATAGCGGGGCTGCGATTGAACCCGAAGCGCGGAGCGCCTATACGCGCAAGCATGGAAAGCAAAGGACTGCCGGTTGCGGAGAGCGCCGCTTGCCAGCGCTGCGGCAAGCCGCCATCGCTTTGCGTCTGCGCCGACATCGCGCCGATCGAGAACCGCATCGAAGTCGTGATTCTGCAGCATCCGCAGGAGCAGGACGTGGCGCTCGGCACGGCGCGTCTCACGGCGCTGCATCTGAAGCGCGCGCGCTTGAGGATCGGCCTCTCCTGGCCGAGCCTCGCCCCGCTGCTCGGCCGCCAGGTCGATCCGCGGCGCTGGGCGGTGCTCTATCTTGGCTCGGCGCGCGCCGCCGAGCTCGCGCCCGGCCGCGAGATCGTGCTGCTCGACCGCAAAGGCGCGGCGCTGTCCGATCAGGACGCGGCGCTCGCCGAGATCGAGGGCATCGTCATTCTCGACGGCAGCTGGAGCCAGGCGAAGGCGCTTTGGTGGCGCAATCCCTGGATGCTGAAATGCCGGCGCGTCGTGCTCGGTCCACGCCGCCCCTCGCGCTACGGCAAGCTGCGTCGCGAGCCGCGCCGCGAGGGCCTGTCGACGATCGAGGCGACGGCGCTGCTGTTGAGCCGGCTCGAAGACAAGCCCGAGATCGAACGCAGCCTCGTCCAGACCTTCGAGCGCCTGCTCGAGCGCTACCGTACCGGACGGCGCGCGCCCGCTCAGCCTTCGAGCGCGTCGAACAGCGGCCCGAGCTCGCCGGCGTAAGCGCGCCAGCGCCCGATCGAGCTGCGATAGATCGGCCGGCGCACTTGCGAGGCGCTCGCGGTGCGCACGGCGCGTTCGGTGCGGTGGAAGGCGAGGCACGCCTCGTCCCAATCGAGGCCGCAATAAGCGACGAGGCGTCGCGCCTCGCCGGGGAGATCGGCGACGATGTCCTCGTAATCGATTTCGAGCATCGCACCCTGCGGCAGCACCTGGCGCCAATGCGTCATCAGCTGCTGATAGGCGCGGTAATAGCGTCCGAGCTCGCCGAGCTCGAAAGCGAAGGGCTGCCCCGCGGTGAAAAGCGTCGCAAAGCACGACCAGCAGGTGTCGCGGGGATCGCGCCGGACATGGATGATGCGCGCGCGCGGCAAGGCGAGATGGATGAGACCGGTCAGGAGGAAATTCGCCGGCAGCTTGTCGGTGATGCGCTGCGCCGCGGGCGCGCGCGCCACGAGGCCGGCGACATAGCGCGCGCCGAGCGCGCCGACCGCTTCGCTTCCGATCGATGCGACATCCTCGGGGAAGGCGGCGAAGTCCTGCGTCAGTGCGGTGAAATCGGTGATCTCGCCGGCGCCGAAAACGTCGGGATGGCTCGCCAGGATCTGCTCGACGAGGCTCGTCCCCGAGCGCGGCATGCCGATGATGAACACCGGCGTGTCGGAGGGATCGCCGCGCCCGCTCTTGGCGCGCAGCAGCTCCGGCGTGAAGATGGTGGCGATGCGCGCCAGGACGGAGAGCGTTGCGCTCTCGTCATAGTCGATCTCGCGGCGTTTCAACGCGTTGCCTTGCCGTAGATGGACAAAGGCCGTGGCGGCGTCGCCGAGATCGGCATGCGCCTTGGCGAGCGCGAAGGCGAGGTCGATCTGCTCTTGCGGCGGCAAGCTCTCG
>JASHUO010000764.1 GCA_030039975.1 Alphaproteobacteria bacterium | reverse complement strand
AATCTCCGCGCCACCGATGAAGGCGTGCCGCAAGCGCTCTCCGGCTGGCGGCCGACGGTGACCTTCACTGGCTCGATCGGCGCTCAGCACCTCGACAACTCACCGACGACGCCCATCGCCCCCAACAGCAAGACAGTGCCGAAAATCGTTGACCTCAATATCAACCAGCCGCTCTACAGCGGCGGCCGCACCATCGCCTTGACGGCCGAGGCGGAGAAGAACATCGAAGCCGAGCGGGCGCGCAATATCGCCACCGAGGAGTCGGTGTTCCTGAGCGTGACGCAGGCCTATCTCGATGTCGTCCGCGACCAGGCGACACTCGATCTCAGCATCAACAACGAGCAGGTGTTGCGCCGCCAGCTCGAAGCAACCAACGACCAGTTCCAGGTCGGGGCCGTGACGCGCACCGATGTGGCGCAAGCCGAGGCGCGGCTCGCCGGCGCTACTGCCTCGCGCCAGCAGGCCGAAGGCAATCTGCAGGTGAGCCGCGCCAATTACGCCCGTGCCGTCGGCCATGTGCCGCCGGGACGGTTGGCGCAGCCGACCTTTACCCCGGTGCTGCCGGCGAATCGGGACGAGGCAATCAGCCTCGCCGGTGTCAAGAACCCGACTGTGGTCGCGGCCATCTTCACCGAGGACGCAGCGCGAGACACCGTCGATGCTACACGTGGTCAGCTCCTGCCGCAGATTGCCCTCGTCGGCGATCTGAACCAGAGCAACGAGACCTTGGCCGTCGGCCAAGACGTCACCACCAGCTCCGTCGTCGCGCGCGTGACCGTTCCCGTCTATGAGGGCGGGAACATCTATTCGCAGACACGTCAGGCGTCGCAAGTGGTCGGGCAACGCCTAAGCCAGACTGACGATGCGCGTCGCGCCGCAATCCAGGGAGCGACGCAGGCCTGGGAGCAGATCGTTTCCGGACGGGCGCAGATCGTGTCGCTGGAATCGACGATCAAGGCGGCCGATATCGCGCTCGACGGCGTCCGCCAGGAAGCGCTCGTGGGCTCGCGCACCGTACTCGATGTGCTCAACGCCGAGCAGGAGCTGTTCACCGACCGCGTGCAGCTCGTCACCGCCCAGCACGATCTCGCGGTCGCGGAGTTCACGCTGGCCAGCCAGATCGGACGTCTCACCGCCGCCGATCTGCGTCTCCCCGTCAAGCTCTATGACGTCGACCGGCATTACCAGTCGGTTCGCGGCAAATGGTTGGGTTTCAGTGCTACTGATGGTCGGTGATGCAGCTCGCCGCGAGGGCGAGGTGAGCCCGCTGCGCCAAGGGCCGACGCTTCGCTCGCTCCAAGCATTCTGCGGCGCGCAGTGTCGCAAATCTTCATCTCGAAATCAGCGCCGCGAAAGCGTCTAAATTGCCCAGCTGATGCGTCAGCTTCAAGATCCGCCAGCGACAGCGCGCGCCGTCAGCTGTGGGCGCTGCAGACTGTGGCGCCCCTGACCACACGCTGTCGTGGAAGAAGCACCGCGTGGCGACATTGGCGGTTGGCATCCGAACCTGGCTGGGCCACTATTCCGCGGCGGAGTGGCGGGCAAGCACCTACACAACACGCGAGGGAGCAATGGTATGTCCCCGATTCGGGCGAGGGCGACGGCTACCGTCGCGCTTTCGGCGGCGCTTTTAATTCTATGAAGGAGAGACCTATGGATCGCGCGCGGTTTTGACCCTGGCCCCGACAATCGACGCACCTCGTTCACCGCGGCCCGCGCTGAATGGCTCGGCGGTAGCGACGCAGGGGCCGCCGACGAAGCAGCGCGCCTTCCCGGCGCCAGGCCAACGCGATGCAAAGGCGGACCAGGCCCGCTGACAACGCTCGGGGACGAGAGGATCGAAAACACGCAAAACCGGAGCGAGGCCGAAAGGGTAAGCAGCTTCACCACACGGGGAGTTGAGACATGAGCGACGCGACCATCGCATCGGTGCCGCTCTACACGAACTTGGACCGTATTGCGAACGAGCTGGCCGCGCGCGGCATCGGTCCCAGCGATCCGATCCCGCCAGAGCAACTCTTCGCGATCGACCAGTGGCACTATCACGGCACCGACGCAATCCGCGCGGCGGCCGATCATCTCCTACTCGGCCCCGCAAGCCGCGTGCTGGACGTCGGCTCAGGCGTCGGCGGCCCCGCACGCTATCTCGCCCACGTCACCGGCTGCCACGTCACCGCGCTCGAGCTGCAGCCGAACTTGAACGCGCTGGCCGAAGATTTGACGCGCCGGTGCGGGCTTGGCGAGCGCGTGACACATCGCTGCGGCGACGCGCTCACCTGTTCGCTGCCCGAAGCGGCGTTCGACGCGGTGGTGAGCTGGCTTGCGATCCTGCACATCCCGAGCCGGCCCCGCCTCCTTCGGCGGCTCGCGCGGAGCCTCAGGCCCGGCGCCGGTTGCTACATCGAGGATCTCGCACAGCGCGCGCCGTTTTCCGACCGGGATCTCCGCGACTTGCGGCAGATCATCTTCGGCGTCAGCGTCAGCAGCATCGAAGACTATATCGGCGATTTCCACGCCGCGAGCTTCACTGACGTCGAGGCCACCGACATGACCCAGGATTGGAGCGCCTTTGCCGCCGCGCGGGCGGCGGCGTGGCGCGCGGGGCACACCGATTATGCGCGCGTCCATGGCGAGGCGGCCTACGCCGCGCAGGAGATGTTCTACGACCTAATCCGGCGCCTCTACGAGAGCGGCAGCCTCGCGGGCGTCCGGCTCACCGCGCGCGCTCCACTTGCACCAATCGCGTCGCAGTGGTCGTGATCTTGCTTGTCACGTTTGCGACATAGTTCGAAGAGCTTTTTGGACGCCAATATCTTGTGCACCCCACCACGTCGCCAAGACGATCATCGTCGGCGACCTTTGGCCCCCGCGGAATGAGTCGCCAGCCGGTCTATTCCCGTCGAAACGCTGCTGCCTAAGTCCCGCGCAAGTCCCCCGAGCAGTTCCCAACAATCAAAAAGGCCGGGAACCCGTTGAGATCCCCGGCAATTTGAACAGGGAGGCTTCACGTCTGGGAGACGTGGGGATAGCTGTTCCCTGGAGTGTCGGTCTGTCTCTTAAACCCCGCCGACTCGAACCCGGATGGCGGCAGTTTTTTCGTAGGTAAATTCGGGGAAGAAATGGCAGAAGACTGACATCCTGCGCGAAAATCCGGCGGACACTCCCTCCGCCATCCTGCTTCGCACTTTGTGCTTTGCAGGACTGGTGCTCGGGGCACAGG
>JASHUO010000763.1 GCA_030039975.1 Alphaproteobacteria bacterium | reverse complement strand
ATCGCTCGAGTACTCGGGACGCGGCGCTGCGCTCATGAAATGGGCCGGCGCGATGAAGTTCTTTGTGCTGATCTGCGTCTTTCTTAATGTGCTTGTGACGCCTTGGGGATTGGCGCGCGGCACGGCGCCAGCGGAGGTGCTGCTGGCGATCCCGCTGGTACTTGCGAAGATCTTCGGCTTCGTGCTCGTCCTCGTCTACGTCGAGTCTTCGCTTGCCAAGCTGCGTCTCTTTCGCATTACCGAGTTTCTTGGCGCGGCCTTCGTGATTTCAGTCGTCGCGATGATCACACGCTTGACTGAGATATAGAGGGCCGCACGATGAACAGCTCTCCTTTTCCCGTGATCTTCGCCCTCGACGCGCTGACCGGCGCGCTCTTTCTCCTTACTGCCATCGGCGTCGTTGCGACACGGCAAGTGCTCGCGTCGCTGCAGCTCTACATTGCACAGTCCTTGCTTTTGACGAGCTCCGCCGTGCTGCTTGGGATCGCCCTCGGCTCGGTTCATCTCCTTGCCGTCGCGGCCATCACGATCGGTACGAAGACTTTGCTGATCCCGTGGTTGCTGCGGCGCACTGTGAGCGCCGAGGTCTACCGCACCCGCGAGATCGACCGGGTGCTCAACATACCGAGTTCGCTGTTGCTGGCGGCAGTGCTGGTTGTTCTCGCCTATGCGGTTGCAAATCCGCTCCTCGACGCTGTCAAAGTGCCGTTCGCGCCCATTAATCTGCCACTTGGGGTCGCGGCAATGTTCCTAGGCATCTTCACCGTCGTGGTGCGGCGCGAAGCCGTGCCGCAGCTGCTCGGCCTGCTTGCGCTCGAGAATGGTGTGTTCTTCGCGGGCATCGCCATCGTGCCAGATCTTCCGGTCATCGCGGAACTCGCTGCAGCGGTGGACGTGCCGGTTGTCGCATTGGTGGTCGGTCTGCTCACCCGACAAATTCACAAGCGCGTTGGAACCACTTCCGTCGGCCGTCTGGCTGCATTGCGGGAGCACTGAAGCGTCATGGAACTCGCGGCCGTTCTTGTCATTCCTGTCCTCGCGAGTGGGTTTTCGCTCTCGCCGCTTGGCCGCCGTTTCGCAGCTCCGTTCACCTTGATTGCCGACGTCTTGATCTTCCTGATCGCCGCAGACGTCGCGGTTCGGACCGCTCGCACAGGGCGAATCAATGCGCTCGGCGACTGGTTGACCTGCGATGCCTTGGGCGCACTGGTTTTGGCCCTCGTCGCCCTGGTCGCGATGACCGCGGCGCTGTTCTCCTGGGGCTACATCCGAATTCGGTCCGCGCATAGCGGTCGGAGCAAAGAGCAGAACTATTACGTGCTATATAACCTCTTCGTCCTGTCGTTGCTGGCTGTGCCGATTCTAGCGAACGTCGCGCTCATGTGGGTTGCGGTGGAGCTCACGACCTTGCTCTCCGCCTTTCTCGTCGGTTTCGAAGATACGCCGGAAGCGCTCGAGGCGGCTTGGAAATATGTTGTCCTGACGACGCTGGGCGCTGTGCTTGCCCTGCTTGGTTTTCTCATTCTCTACTGGGGATCGCGCGTCGCGGGATATGAGCCGTTTACCTGGGCGGGGCTCGTTGTCGCCGCTCCGCGAATGCCGGCGGCTCTCTTGTGGCCCGCTTTCCTTCTCATTCTTGTCGGCTTCGGCACGAAAGTGGGACTGGTGCCGATGCATACCTGGTTGCCGGACGCGCATAGCCAGGCACCCGCGTCAATCTGTGCCCTGCTCTCAGGTGTCGAGACGACCACCGTACTCTACGTCATTCTGCGGCTTTTCCCAGTAGTGGGCGGGATGCCGACGCTCGATGCGCGGCCATGGTTCATCGGCTTTGGCTTGCTGTCGGTCGCGATTGCTACGCTGTTGCTCATATACGTCCAGGATTTCAAGCGCATGTTTGCGTTCTCCACGGTCGAGCACATGGGCATTATCCTTGTGGCCGCGGGACTAGGCGGCGCCGAAGCGCATCTTGGCGCCGCTTACCAGATAACCGGGCATGCCATCGCGAAGTCTTTCTGCTTCTTCGCCGCGGGGTCTGTGGCGATGCGGTTCGGAACACAGGAGATTGCCTCGGTGCGCGGACTCGTCCGATTTGCGCCGCTATCCGCGCTCGCGCTCACCGGCGGCGCTTTCGCAATCGCCGGCGCGCCGCCGTTTGCCGTGTTCGTCAGCGAGTTCCTGATCATCAAAGCGGGGATCGCCAGCGGTCAGTATCTGACGACCGCGGTATTGGCCTCCTTCGTCGTCATTGCCTTTTGCGCAATCATGTATCACGTCAACCGCATGGCATTCGGCGCGCCGGCCGGTGGCCAAGGCCTGTCGGCGTTGCCGTTGTCGTGCAAAGTGACGCTTCTTGTCGCGGCGATTCCGCTTGTCGTCATTGGGATTTATGTCCCTGCGGCCTTGCAGGACCTGCTGCGTGCAGCCGCGAGCGCCATGGGAGGCTGAGGCGAGCTCATGACGGTCCGCAACATAGCTCCAGAGTTCGTTCGACCGACGAATATCGCTGACCTGTGTAACGTGCGATGGCAAGGTCTGGCTGTGGCGACGCTGGATCAAGCAGTCGGGACTTGTCGGATCGAGTGCCGCCCACAGGACTTGCCGGCGCTCGCCAGGTGGCTCACAGAGGAAGTGGGCTATGCCTTTGCGACGCTGATTGTCGAGGAGACGTCCAAGGCGGCCTGGTGCCTCACCTACGTCTTTTACAAGGAGGCGGGTGCACCTTGGGCATGTCTCGAACTCCAGGTCGATGAGCGTAC
>JASHUO010000762.1 GCA_030039975.1 Alphaproteobacteria bacterium | reverse complement strand
CGCTATGGCCAGTCGACGTCCATTCGTGGCGGACGGCCAGCCGCGCCGAGGCGGTATCGAAGATCAAAGACCAGATATCTTCGTCCGTCGGGGCTGGTCCCCGCGCGCTCCGGTAAAACTCACGCTGAATAACAGTCATCCCGTGAGTACTCCATGATTGTTCGCCGCACCCCCCACCCCTCCCTCCCCCTCAAGGGGGGAGGGGGTTTCCTTTTTTGTAGCTGATAGCTGATAGCTGACAGCTGAGCCAGAGCGGACGCGACCCTTACGCTGCGCCGATCAATGCCGTGCGAGCGCGCGTAGCGGCCGCAGGGGCGGGAGCGAGGTGATCTCGGCCATGAGGTGTTGCCACGGCCAGACCGAGTAGAACGCCTCGCCGTCGCAGCCACGCGCTTCGGCTTCGAGATTGTGGCAGATGCGGCGCAAGACCTCGAGGCGATCATCGGCGTCCGCCCGGATCAACAGCCTTTGCGCATCCCAGCGGTGGATCTGCTCCAGGCTCGGCGCCTTGGTCGAAGCGATCTCGACGGCGAGCGCGTTGAAGCGGCGATAGAGCGCGTCCTCGACCCGCGCCCGTTCCGGAAACGAGAAAGCGAGCTCGAGCGCACCCGCCGCCGCCACCGCGGCGGCGAGATATTCGGCTTCGGGAAAGAGCCCGCCGAAGATGGCGGCAACGCCGCCGCTCGCGCACACCGTGATCACCAGAATCATCGCGCGATGGAAGCGATCGAACCAGGCGCGGCGCCGTGCGTGATAGCGCATGCTGACATGCACGCTGAAATCGATCTCCTCGGGCGATGGCGCGAACCGGTCGCGCGGCGGCGCGCTCGTGTCGAGCGCCGGCGTCCGCTCGCGCATCTCGATCTGGGCGCGTGTCGGGCTGTCGCGCCCGTCATCGCCCACTGCCGTCGTGTTCGGAAAAACGCGGCTCTGAACCGATCGGAATCCGGGTGCTTCCACAGTTTCCATGGTCTGTCCTCCCCACCCCTGGCGGAGCGGCGATTGCCGCTGCGGGGACTGAGGAGGAACGGGCCGCGCCCCGAATGGGTTCAGCCGCAACGCCGCTTGCCACCCAGTTGACACGGGAGAACTTGTGCGCAGCTGCTGGCTGCTCGTTGAGGAACAAACCGGGAAGAGAGAGCTTCTGCGGTGCGAAAGCAGCGCCTATCCGCCGCTTAGCGAGCCTCCGTGAGCTTCAGCGCGGAGCTGATGACCCAACCTTCCTGCTCCGGCGTTCCGTCGCCGGCGCTCATGCGGATGCGCACCCAGCTGCCGCGCCGTTCGACGGGCAAAACTTCGGCGCCGCGGGCGAGGGTGGTAACCACCGCCGTCGCAGTCGATGGTCCGGCCCGAACATTCGCGATCGGCACGCCGATGACGATGCGCTGTGACAAAGCGTGCGCTGCGTCGGAAGACACTTGGATCTCCGGAGCAGCGGATGGCTCGCTCTCGTTGGCGACAAGCGCCGCCTCCGGCCCGCGTCCGAGAACGATCTCTTCGAGGCGAGGATAGAAGATCGCCACGATCACCACGACCACGAGCAGCGCCCCCGCGGCGACGAGACGGCCGCTGATCCGCCCTTGATTCTGGGTGCGGTTCGGCACGACCCTGTTCTCGGCGACCGGCGCCTCATCCGGCGACCGTCCCAGGAGCAGCCGCTCCGTGAGCTGCAGCCGCCCGACCTCGACCGCCGGCTCGCTCGCGCGATGCCGGTGGTGAGCGTGTTCGCCCGCGGCATGCGCCTCGGACAATTCGGCATCGCGCTGTGCCAGCGCGGCCTTCACCTCCGTCAGCTCCTCGTTGAGGAAATGCAGCGCGACGGCATCGCCCTCGGTCTTGGTGCGGGCTTTCGCCAATTCCGCTTCGGCCCGTTCGAACCGCGTCTTCGCCTCCGCGAGCGCTTGCATCGATTCGTCACGCCATTGCGCCGAAGCCGCGGCAAGCCGCGCGGCCTCCGCGGACCGCCACGCCTCCTCCGCCTTGCGCAGCGCCGCTTTGGCCTCTTGCTGCTCGCGCTGCCGAGCTTGCTCGATGCCTGCCTCCGCGCGTCGCTCCGATTCGGCCAGCGCGGCTGCGGCCTCTCTGGCGGCCGTGGCGAGTTTTTCCTTGAACTCGGCCTCCAAACCGGCGCGCAGCGCGGCGAGCTGCGCTTCGCCCGCAGGCTTCGCACCGCTCGCCTGGGCGTGCTCGAGCCTCAGCTTCGCTTCGGCCAACTCGGCCTCGCGCGCAGCCAGAGACGCTTTCACCGCTCGCAACTCGTCGCTCGCAAGACGCTGACCGCCCTGCTCGGCTTCAGCCTGGGTGTGCGCGGCCGCGAGCGCCGCTTCGGCTTGCGCGACGCGCGCCTCTGCGTCCGCGAGCCCGCGCGCAAATTCTTCCCGCCATCGCTCTTGCGCCGCCGCGTAACGATCGGCCTCAGCGGCAAGCCGTGCGTCGAATTCGGCCTTCAAGGCGGCACGGGCGGCGGTCAGCTGCTCTTCGACCACATCCCGGGACCCGTCGCCTTGCGCCTGCTCGAGCCTCTGCTTTGCCTCCGCCAACGCCGCCTCAGTCGAAGCGAGCGACGCTGTCACCGCTTCGAGCTCGTCGCTCAAGCGGCGCCGATCGCCTTGCTCCGCTTCGACCTGGGCATGCGCCGCCGCACGCGCGGCTTCAGCCTGCCCGATGCGCGCCTCTGCCGCCGCCAAGGCCTGAGCGGAGTCTTCTCGCCATTGTGTTTCGGCCGCAGCGAAGCGATCGGCTTCCGCCGCCAGGCGCTCGTCGAATTCGCCCTGCCACGCAGCTCGCGCGGCGGCGAGCTGCGCTTCGATCGCCTGCCGGGACTCCGTCCGGACCTGGTCGAGCTTCCGCTCGGCCTCGACCAGCTCGGCTTCGCCGGCGGCGCGAGAGGCGGTCAGCGCCGCGAGCTCGTCGCGCAAGCGACCCTGCTCGACCTCGCCGGCCTCGGCGTCCCCGCGCGTTTGCGCCAGCGCGGCTTCGGCAGCTTCGAGCTGCAACCTCGCTGCGGCGAGCGCCTCTCCGGCCTCATCGCGCCAACGTGCTTCGGCTGCGGCGAGACGAGCGGTCGCATCGGCTGTCCAAGCGGCCTCGGTTTGCAGCCGCGCGGCTTCGGCATCTCGTTGCCAGCTCTCGCGCGCCTGTGCGATCCGTTCTTCCGCGCGCGCTGCCAGTTCGGCAAAACGCCGCTCTTCTTCGGCTTGCCATGCGGCGCGGCTCGTCGCCAGGCTCGTCGACGCTTCCGCCGCGGCTTCGGACAGGCGTTGCCGCAGCTCCGCTTCCCACGCCGTCCGCGCGGCGGTCAGCTGGGCTTCGACC
>JASHUO010000761.1 GCA_030039975.1 Alphaproteobacteria bacterium | reverse complement strand
CTCACATCGACGTCGCGGCCTTCGCCGGCGGCGCGCGCGGCGATCACGCCCGAAAGCAGGCCGAGCCCGGCGAAGAGGCCGGTCATGTAATCGACGACCGAAAGGCCCATCCGCGCCGGCGGACCGTCGGGCTCGCCGGTGAGCGTGAGATAGCCGGCTTCCGCCTGCATGAGATAATCGTAGCCGGGCCAATGGGCGCGCGTGCCCTCGCGGCCATAGGCGGAGAGATGGACGCAGACGATGCGCGGATTGGCGTCCTTCAGCGCCGCATAGGTGAGCCCGAGCCGCGCCGGCAGGTCGCCGCGGAGATTGTCGAGCAGCGCATCGGCGTGCTTTGCCAAAGCGTGCAGCACCTCGCGCGCGCCGGGCTGCTTCAGATCGAGGGTGATGCTGCGCTTGTTGCGGTTGAAGCTCTGGAAGAAATCGCTGTCGTCGTCGTCGAGATGGAACGGCCCGACATAGCGCGCGGTGTCGCCGCCGTCGCGCGGATTCTCGATCTTGATCACCTCGGCGCCGAGATCGGCGAGCTGCAGCGTGCCGAAGGGGCCGGCGCCGTATTGCTCGACGGCGATGATGCGCAAGCCTTGGAGCGGCAGCATCATACCGGATTCCGCTCGATGAGCTGGCGCGCAATGATGATTCGCTGCAGCTCGTTGGTGCCTTCGCCGATGACAAGAAGCGGCGCGTCGCGATAGAGCCGCTCGACCGTAAACTCCTTGGAATAGCCATAGCCGCCATGAATGCGCATCGATTCGAGGCTGCAGGAGACGGCCGCCTCGCTGGCGAAGAGCTTCGCCATGCCGGCCTCCATGTCGCAGCGCTCGCCGCGGTCATAGGCGTGCGCCGCATCCTGGACGAGGAGCCGCGCGGCGCGCACCTGCGTTGCCATGTCGGCGAGCTTCAGCTGGATCGCCTGATGCTCGCAGATCGGCTTGCCGAAGGTCTTGCGCACCTGGCTATAGGCGACCGCCTGGTCGAGCGCCGCCTGCGCCACGCCGACGCCGCGCGCCGCGACATTGATGCGGCCGAGCTCGAGCCCGCCCAACGCATGCTTCAGCCCCAGCCCCTCGCTGCCGCCGATCAGCCGGTCGGCGGGAATGCGGTAGTCGGTGAAGACCAGCTCCGCCGAATCGATGCCCTTATAGCCGAGCTTCTCGAGCTTGCGGCTCACCGTGAAGCCAGGACCCTTCTCGGCCAAGAAGAGGCTCATGCCGCGGTGGCGCGGTTGGGCGGCGGGATCGGTCTTGACCAGCAGCGCGAAGCACTGGCCATGGATGCCGTTCGAGATCCAGGTCTTGGTGCCGTTGACGCGGTAGTGATCGCCGTCGCGCCGCGCCGTGGTGCGGATCGCCTGCAGGTCGGTGCCGCAATCGGGCTCGGTCAGAGCGAGGCCGCCGCGCAGCTCGCCCGAGGCGAAGCGCGGCAGGAAATGGCGCTTCTGCGCTTCCGTGCCGAAGCGCTGCACCGCCGCGGCCATGATGAGATGCGAGTTGAAGATGCCGGAGAGCGACATCCACACGCTCGAGACCAGCTCGACGATCCGCGCATAGGTCGTCGTCGAGAGGCCGAGCCCGCCATACTCCGCGGCGATCGTCGCGCCGAACAGGCCGAGCGCTTTCATCCCGGCGACGATCTCCTCGGGATAGATATCGTCATGCTCGAGCCGGTGGACGTGGGGTTTCACCTCGCGGTCGAGAAAGCGCCGCACGCTGTCGAGGATGAGCGCGTCCTGATCCTCGCCTTGTGCCGCTGAATTCGCCGCCGTGCTTTCCGTCATGATGGGCTCTCCAACTTGTACGGACATGTTTCGCGATTGCCGCGGGCGCCGTCAAGCGCCTCTCATCGGTGGCGGCGCAAGGTGAGCGAATAGCTGAAGCGATCGGCCGGATGCAGGTTGAACGCGATCTCCGCGAGCTCACCGGTGGCAAGCCGATAGGAGCGCCGCAGCTCGATGGCGGGGCTGCCGGCGTCGACGCGGAGACCTGCCGCCGCCGCAGCCGGCATGGCGATGACGCGCAAAGTCTGTTCGATCTCGGTCACCTTCTCGCCGTAGATCTCCTCGATCAAGGCATAGATCGGGCCGGCTTTCTTGCCGACCACCTCGGCAACGCCGGCATAGGCGGCGCTGACATAGACTTGGGTCCAGCAGAAGGGCAGATCGTCACCCGGCACATAGCGAAAACCTTCGAGCCGCAGCCATCGCGTGCCGCTCGCGCAGCCCAGCCGTTGCGCAAGCTCGCGGTCGGCTGCAATCGCGCCGGTGCTGCGGGCGCGGTAGCGGGTGGCGACGGCGTATTGCACCAGTTCGTCGATCGAGCTCACGGAATGCGTATAGAGCGGCGGTGCCGGAGATTTGCGGACCACCGTGGTTCCGGCGCCCTGGCGCGAGCTCACCAGACCCTCCTCGCGCAGCTTCCGGAGCGCTTCCCGGACCGTGTGGCGGCTGACGCGGAACTGGCCGCAGAGTTCTTCTTCCGAGGGCAGGCGCGTGCCGACGGCGATGCGGCCCGCGGCGATCTGCTCATTCAGGGCGGCGACGACACGGCTATAGAGCGGCACATCGCCGTCGCGTCGAAACTCGACCCGTTGCGTCTTTCGCCGCATCTCTCCCTCGCGACCGCTCCACGCGCCGGCAATCGGACGCTTGACCGACCGTTCCCGCCAGGATAGCGTACTTGTCCGGACAAGTACAGGCGCGGCTGCACGCGCCAGGGAGGAAAAGTTGGTCGCCACCGCAAAGCAAGTCGGGCCCTCCCGCTGGCGCGAGAGCTACGGGCGCTATTACGAGGATTTCAACATCGGCGATGTCTATGAACATCGCCCCGGCCGCACCATCACCGAGACCGACAACACTTGGTTCACGCTGCTCACCATGAACCAGCATCCGGTGCATTTCGACGCGGCCTATGCGGCAAAGTCGGAGTTCGGGCGGCTGCTGGTGAACAGCTGTCTCACGCTCTCGATCGTCGCCGGTATGAGCGTCAGCGATGTCAGTCAGAAGGCCATCGGCAATCTCGGTTGGAATGACATTCGCCTGGTCGCGCCGGTCTTCGTCGGCGACACCATTTACGCCGAGTCCGAAGTCATCGCGAAACGCCAATCGGCGAAACGACCGACGCAGGGCGTCGTCACCGTGCGCACCACCGGACGCAAGGCCGACGGCACGATCTTCATGACCTATGAACGGATCGTGCTCGTGCCCAAGCGCGGGCATGCGGTCGACGATCGCGCCGACTACTGACATCGAGGCAACCACAGCGACGGCGCAGGCCGGATACAGCGGGAGGAGAACATGACGGCGGTAAATGCAGGAGCGCGCCTCGATCGCCTGCCGATCGCGGCCTTTCACTATCGGGTGCTCGGCCTCATTGCCGCCGGCATGTTTCTGGACGCATTCGAGATCTATCTGCAAGGCTCCGTGCTGGCCAGCCTGGTCACGGAGAAATGGTCGACGCCGGCGCTCAACGCCAATTTCATCTCGGTGACCTTCGGCGGGATGGTGGTCGGTGCCTGGATCGCCGGCGTACTCGGCGACCGTTTCGGGCGGCGCTATTCCTATCAGGTCAATCTTCTGGTGTTCGGCCTCGCCTCCCTCGCCGGCGCGGCGGCGCCGAGCATGACCTGGCTGATCGCGGCGCGCTTCGTGATGGGGCTCGGTCTCGGCGCCGAAATCGTCGTCGGTTACGTCGCCTTGAGCGAGTTCGTTCCGCCCCAGAGCCGCGGCCGCTGGGGCACGGCGCTCGCCGTGATCACCAACTCGGCCTTGTTCATCTCGGCGCTGGTCGGCCGCGTCGTCATTCCGAATTGGGGCTGGCGATGGATGTTCGTCATCGTCGGCGTCGGTGCCGTGATCGTGTGGTATCTGCGTAAATCCATGCCGGAATCGCCGCGCTGGCTCGAAGCCAAGGGCCAGGTCGACGAGGCGGAGCGCGTGCTCGCCGCCATCGAGCAGGAGGTGGGCCGCGGCCGGGCCTTGCCGCCGGCGGCGCCGAGCGCCATGCGGCTGCTGCACCGGCCATCGCTGGCGACGCTGTTCTCGCCAGGGCTGATCCTGCGCACGATCACCGGCAGCGTGCTGCTGATCGCGCTCAACACCGCGATTTACGGCTTCATCGCCTTTCTGCCGACCTTCATGGTCAAGCAGGGCATGAATATCGTGACCTCGCTCGACTACACCATGATCATGTCGGCAGGCGGACCCGTCGGTGCGCTGATCGGCATGTGGCTCGGCGACCGCGTCGGGCGCAAGCCATGCATCATCGGCGGCGCGGTTCTCGCCATCGTCTTCGGCGCGCTCTATCCGACCATGACCGATGCCGCGGCGCTGACCTTCGTCGGCTTCCTGCTCGTCACCTCGGTCTATGTGCTCGTCGCCATTGCCTGGGGCCTCTATGTCCCCGAGCTGTTCCCGACCGAGCTGCGCATGCGCGGCGCCGGCTTCTGCAACACTGCCGGCCGCATGATGACGATTCTGACGCCGCAACTGACGGTGCCGCTGTTTGCCGCTTTCGGGGTGGTTGGCGTCATCGCCATGGTCGGCGCGCTGCTCGCGCTTCAGGGGCTGCTGGTCGCGTTCTTTGGCATCGAGACCAAGGGACGCCCGCTCGAAGCCCTGGTCCCCGCGGCGGTGAAAGCGCCGGCATCCGCGACGGAAGCTGCGGTCGATCCGGCGCAATAGGCGTGCTACGTCGAGGTGTCGCCATGAAGCTCGAGGGCCTGCGCGTCGTCGATCTCTCCTATTTCCTGCCCGGCCCCTATCTGACCTTGACGCTGGCCGATCACGGGGCCGAGGTGATCAAGATCGAAGCGCCGGGCGAAGGCGATCCCGGCCGTTCGATCGGCCTTGCCGATGGCGAGACCACCGTCTTCTTCCGCACTTTGAATCGCGGCAAGAAGAGCGTGGTGCTCGATCTCAAATCGCCGCTCGGGCAAAAAGCGCTGCACGCGCTCTGCCGCACCGCCGATGTGTTCGTCGAGAGCTTCCGCCCCGGCGTGATGCAGCGGCTCAACGCCGATTACGCGACGCTCGCCGCGCTCAATCCGCGCCTCGTCTATTGCTCGATCAGCGCCTTCGGCCAGGCCGGGCCTTATCGCGAGCGGCCGGCGCATGATCTCGCCGTCGAGGCGCTCGCCGGCTCGGTCGGCCTGACTTTGGGCGAAGACGGCGCTCCGGCGATCCCCGGGCTGGCCGCGGCGGATATGCTGGCGTCGCTGCAAGGGCTTTCGGCGGTGCTGATGGCACTGTTTCGGCGCGAGAGCAGCGGGCGCGGCGACTATATCGACATGGCGATGCATGACGCGGCACTCGGCGGTTTGCCCAATTCTCTCGGCCCGGTCTTCGCCGAGCGCCGCGCGCCGGTGGCAAAGCACGAGCGCTCGACCGGCGGCGCCGCCTTCTATCACCTCTATCAGACGCGCGACGGGCGCCACATCGCTTTGGGCGGGCAGGAGACGAAATTCGTGCGCACGCTCCTGGGCGCGCTCGGCCGGCTCGATCTCGCGCCGCTCGCCGAGCGCGGACCAGGCCCGCATCAGCAGCCATTGATCCAGTATCTCGCCCAAGTCTTCCGCGAACGCAGCCAGGCGGATTGGATCGAATGGTTCCGCGGCCGCGACGTCTGCTTTGCGCCGGTGAACGATCTGCGCGAGGCGGTCGACGACCCGCAAGCGCGGGCGCGCGGCATGATCCTCCTCGACGATGCGGGACGCGAGCATCTGGGGCCGGTGATCAAATTCCGCGACGAGCCGCCCGCCCCGCACCTCGCCGCGCCGCGCCTCGGCGAGCACACCGCCGCGGTGCTCGCCGGGCTGGGACTGGCTTCGGAGCAGTGAAAAGGATTTTCACCACAGAGGCACAGAGACACAGAGAAGAAAAATATTGGCGCGCGCTTCGCGCGCCCGGAATCTCTTCTCATTGCCTCACTGCCTCTGCGGTGATTCTTCACTTACTGCCGTGAGGAGCGCGCGCTCGCGGCGGCGCACGGTTTCGCGCCAGACGATGTAGAGGCCGGAGCCGATGACGATGGCCGAGCCGACGAGAAGCCGCGCCGTCGGTGTATCGCCCCAGACGAAAAAGCCGATGATCGTCGCCCAGACCAGCGACAGGTAGTTGAACGGCGTTACCGCCGAAGGCGGCGCCAGATGCAGCGACTTCGTCCACCAATATTGCG
>JASHUO010000760.1 GCA_030039975.1 Alphaproteobacteria bacterium | reverse complement strand
CGACCCGCAACCGCCCTCGGCTGACGGGAAGCGGCGAATCCGCTATCCATGCGGGCGTGCGGCTCGCTTCCGCAACTTCCGTAGGAGTTTCGCTTCGCCGTGGCACGGCTCGGACGTAAGAAGACCAGACCCGCCGCGCCCGCAGCGCGACGGCGGCGCGATCCGCGCTTCAACACGGCGCTGGCGCGCGGCCTCGCTATTCTGCGCGCCTTCGAGCTCAACGATCTCTATCTCGGCAATACCGAGCTCGCCGAGCGAACGCGGATCCCGAAGCCGACCATCTCGCGGCTGACCTATACCCTGGCCGAGCTCGGCTATCTCAAATACCGCGAAGACATTGGCCAGTACGAGCTGGCGCCCGGCGTGCTCGCCCTCGGCTACCCCTATCTCGGCCGCATGCTGGTGCCGACGGTGGCGCGCCCGCACATGCTCGAGCTCGCCAAGGCCATGGGCGCCAATGTCGGGCTTGGCATCCAGGAGGGGCTCGAGGTGGTCTATCTCGAATACGCCCTCGGCGAGGCGCACATGAACCCGCGGCAGCGCGTGGGCTTCCGGCTGCCGCTGGCGCGCACCGCAACCGGGCGCGCCTGCATCGCCGCCATGCATGCGGAGGAGCAGGACGAGATCCTGGAGCAGATCCGGCAGGCCAATCCCAAGGATTGGCCGGTGCTGCGGCGGCAGATCGACGATGCCATCTCGCAGGTACGGCGCACCGGCTATTGCATGGTGATCGGCACCTACAACTCCATGACCAACACCGTCGCGGTGCCTTTCCCCCATCCCGACGGCAGGCAGATCCTCGCCTTCAATTGCGGCGGCCACGCGCAAATCCATCCGCCGCAAAAGCTGGCCAAGGCCGGCGAACGTCTGCTGCAGCTGGTGCGCACCGTGAGCCGCGCGCTGACCGAGACACCCGTCGCCGCGGCCGCCGGCCGGCGCTAGCGCCCCTACTCCGCCGGCGCTTGGCGCAGCGCCGCGCGCTGCGTCAGCACCCAGGCCATGGTGAGCGCCGCCAGCGCCTCGCCCAGCGCGGGGACGCCGGCGAAGGAGAAGATCCTGGCAGCGTCGAGGTTGAGGGCCAGCAGCAGCGAGCCCAGCATCGGCCCGACCACGCCGCCGAAACGGCCGACGCCGATCGCCCAGGCGACGCCGGTTGAGCGGATATAGGTCGGATAGTAGCCCGCGGCGAGGGCGGACAGGTTGAACAGCACGCCGCCGACGAAGATGCCGTTGAAGAAGACCACCGGCATGACGATGGCCACGGTGCTGCCCGCGGAGCCGAGCGCGACGAAGCTCACCGCCGCGCCGAGCTGCATCAGGGCCAGCAAGCGATAGGGCTGAGCGCTGCGGGTGGCGAGGCGGCTCAGCATCAGTGCGCCGGCAACGACGCCGGTCTGGAACAAGGCGCCGGCGCTGATCGCGGCCGGCAGCGCGACGCCGGCCTCGTTGATGAGCAGCGGCAGCCACTGATTGACCGTGTAGATCTGCATCATGTTGAGGAAGATGATGACCCACAGCAGCACGGTGCCGGCCGCACGGCCATTGGTGAAGAGGTGGCGCACGGGAAAGCCCTGCTGCACCTCTTCGCTGCTCACCGGCCACAGCTCGCCGCCCACGCGCGCGAGGCCTGGCGCCATGCGGCGGAGGAAGCGCGCCGCCGCTTCATGCCGGCCATGCGCCGCGAGAAAGTGCAGCGATTCCGGCAGCAGCCCCAGCAACGCCAGCCCCAAGGCAAGGCCGCTCACGCCGCCGACATAGAGGACCGAACGCCAGCCGAACTCGGGGATGAGATGCGCCGCGAGCAATCCGCCGAACGCCGCGCCCAATCCGACGCCGCAATTTGCCACCACGACCACCGTCGCGGCGATGCGCTTGGCGGCGTATTCCGACACCATGGCGAAAGCATTGGCGCTTGCGCCGCCGAGCCCGAACCCGACCGCCAGCCGCGCCAGCAAGAGGCCGAGGAGGCCATCGCTCATCGCTGTCAGCACCGTCCCCGCGCCGAACACCAGGCAGGCGAGCGCGAGCACGAGGCGCCGGCCGATGCGATCGGCCAGCGGCCCGAAGAAGAGTCCGCCCGCGACCATGCCGAAAATGCCGGCCGAGAAGACCGGCCCGAGCGTCGCGGCGTCGAAGTGGAATTCCGCACGCAGTGAGGGCGCGACATAGCCGATCGACACCATGTCGTAGCCGTCGACGAAGCACACCAGCGTGCAGAGGGTGAACACCAGATATTGGAGCGCGCTGGTCGGCTGTTCCTCGATCACCGCGGCGATGTCAACGCGCTGTTTGCCCTCTACCAAGGCGGCCCTCCCGGGGACGCGGCGACGCCGCAAATGAAAGCCAGTTTCATTTTTTCATTTAATTGTCGGCAAAGGATGCGCGAGGCGCGCGCCCCGGTCAAGCCGGACTTGCCGCGGCTGGCCTCGCCGTCCGCGCTATTCGGCGGCGGACGCCTCGATCGGCGCGGTTCGCATGGCGCGGATCACCGCCGGATCCTCGTCGTAGGCGAGGTGGGCAGGCAGCATCGCCGACCAGGAACGGACGGCGTAAAGCGAACCGCCGCGCGCCGCAACCGGCGCTTCGCCGTCGGAAAGCTTCCGCGCCGCGGCCAGCATTGCCTTGCGCATGGCGATAATGGCGATGTCGCTGGTGCCGAGATGCTCGAGGCTGCGGTCGACGATGCCTCCCATGCTCTCGGTCATGGCGGTGTCCTGGGCGCGGACGCCGGCGATGCCGGAGTAGAACGTCGTGCGCTGCAGCGTGCGGTCGAT
>JASHUO010000759.1 GCA_030039975.1 Alphaproteobacteria bacterium | reverse complement strand
CCCGGCCACGGTGCGCAGCAGCGTCGTCTTGCCGGCGCCGTTGGCGCCGATCAAAGCGAGGATCTCGCCTTGTTGCATCGCGAACGAGACGCCGCGCACGGCTTGCAGCAGGCCGTGGCGGACATCGAGCCGGTCGATCGTCAGCAGGCTCACGCGACGCCGCCGCCGAGATAAGCCTCGATCACCGCGGCGTCCGCCATGACCGCCTTTGGCTCGCCATCGGCGATGATGCGTCCTGCACTCATGCAAACCAGCCTGTCGACCACCTGGAGCAGGACGTGGACGATATGTTCGATCCAGACGATGGCCAGGCCGCGCTTGCGCAGCTCGAGAATGGTGCCGACGAGCTCGTCCGCTTCGGCATCGGTGAGGCCGCCACCGATCTCATCGAGCAGCAGGATGATCGGGTCGGTGGCGAGCGCCCGGGCGAGCTCGAGCCGCTTGCGGTCGAGCAGCCCGAGCGTTTCGGCGCGCCGGTTGGCGACACGCAGCATGCCGCAACGGTCGAGCGCATCGATCGAGCGGTCATGGGCCGCCTCACGCGCGAAGCCGCCGCCGGCGGTTGCCGCCACCAGCACGTTCTCGAACACCGTCATGGCGCCGAACGGGCGCGGCACCTGGTGCGAGCGGGCGATGCCGAGACGACAGCGCTCGGCGGCTTGCGCGCCAGTGACGTCGCCGCCGCGGAACCGGATGGTTCCCATCGTCGGCCGCAACGCGCCGGCGAGCACGTTGAGCAGCGTGGTCTTGCCGGCGCCGTTGGGGCCGACGATGCCGACGGCCTCTGCGGCGCCAACGGTGAAATCGACGCGATCGAGAACGACGAGCGCGTTGAAGCGTTTGACCACGCCCGTCGCCGCGAGGATCACGCCTGCTTCCGCCATCGGGCTCCGCCCCCGCGAGGGCGGCCTCAGGCGTTGTAAGGACGCAGGGCCGCGCCGATCGGCACTTTCGGATCGTCGGCGTGCTCGGTGATGGGGAGGTCGAGCTGGAACTTGCTTCCGGCCTTCGCCTTCACCCATTGACAGCCGATGATGGGCGTGGACGAGACGTTGGGCACCGGGCCCTTGGTGAAGTCGATCGGGCCGACCGGGGTGACGACCTTGAGGGTGCCGAGTGCCTTGGCGACCGCCGCCTTGTCCTTGGGTGCGCCGCTCTTCGTCAGCGTGTCGAAGCCGGCGTCGAGCAAGGCCATGCTGGCACCGATCTGCTGCGTCCACTGGCGCCCCGTGGCCTTCTCATAGCCGTCGCCCAGCGCCCGGGACGACAGGCCCGTGAGCGGTGAGCGATAGGGCCAGGTCGGGTGCCAATAGCAGGCGGTGGCGAGATTATAGCCCAGTGAGCCGAGCGCCTCGACCTGCGAGGGGAAGAGACCGGTCTTGGCAATCTGCGCGATCTTGACCATGCGCGTATAGCCCTGTTGGGCCGCTTGTCGCCAGAACGTGGCGAAATCCGGCGGGATCGGAAATGTATTGAAGATCTCGCACCGCTCCGCCTTGAACTTGGCGATCTGCGCCGAGAAATCGGTGGTGCCGTCCTCGTAGGCGCCGGGATCGACGATGGTGAAGCCGGCCTTGGCCAGCGCGGGCGCGAGATGCTCGCGCACGGCGTTGCCGTCGGCATCGTTGGGATAGAGGATGCCGACCTTCTTGTTGGTCTTGACCGGGCCGTTCCATTGCGAATTGTAGGCGCGGAAGAAATCCGCGCCGCCGAAGCAGAAATGATAGGTCCAGCGGAAGGGCGAAGGCTGGCCGGGCTTGGCGCCGCGGCCGAAATACCAGGATTCCCAGGGCACCACGGTTGACAGACACGGTACGCCGGCCGCCTCGCAGGCGTCGGAGACCGGGTTGACGACCTCGGGCGTCGAGGTCGTCAGCATCAGATCGACATGCTCTTCATTGATCAGGTTCTTCGCCAGCGAGCTGGCGCGCGACGGATCCGACTGCGTATCCCGGTCGAGAAGCTCCACGGCATAGCTCTTGCCACCGACCGAAAACCCGCCGGCGAGCTTCTTGCGCGCAAGGTCCAGCACATAGGGGTCGCATTCACCGAAGCCGGCCAACGCGCCGCTGCGGGGGCTGACGAACCCGACTTTGAGTGTCTCAGCGGCATCCGCGCGCGCGAGCCCTGACCGAACGCTCGCCGCGGCCAGCAGCGTTCCAGCCCCTTTGAGGAGGCGCCGGCGCGTCACGCCGCGGCCGCGATCGAAGGGATGGCGGGTCGTGCCGTCCGAATCCGATGTCGTCTTGCTGCCCATGGTCCCTCCCTGGTTCTTTGCTTTCGCCGAGCCCGACGGCCGGACGAGGTGGTCTATCGGGACGGTGGCACCGCCCGTCTGAAACCAATTAGTTTATAAAGCTGATTATTGATTTGCTCTACTGTTTTCGGCGCAATCTTGCCCTCTTGCCCGAGGTGCGAACTCGCCCACCCCGCGAGTCCGCCGCGTCAGACGTCGAGATCCCGCACGAAGGCGGCGCGTTCCTGGATGAACTGGTACCGCAGCTCCGGCTTCCGGCCCATCAGGCTCTCGACCAGCTCGATCGTGTTCTTGAAATCGCGCTTGCCTTCTTCCGGCAAGGTGACGCGGAGCAGGGTGCGCTGCGCCGGATCCATCGTCGTCTCGCGCAGCTGCTTTGCCGGCATCTCGCCGAGCCCCTTGAAGCGGCTGATCTCGATTTTGCCGCGGCCGTCGAAAGCGCTTTTGAGCAGCTCCTCCTTGTGCGGGTCGTCGCGCGCATAAAGCGTCGTCTCGCCCTGATGCAAGCGATAGAGCGGCGGCACCGCCAGGAAGAGGCGCCCCGACGCGACCAGCTTCGGCATCTCGCGAAAGAAGAACGTCATCAGCAGCGAGGCGATATGCGCGCCGTCGACATCGGCATCGGTCATGATGATGACGCGCTCATAGCGCAGCTTCTCGTCGCTGTAGCGCTCGCCCGAGCCGCAGCCCAGCGCCAGCAGCAGATCGGAGATCTCCTGATTCTGGCGCAGCTTGTCGGCGCTCGCCGAGGCGACGTTGAGGATCTTGCCGCGCAAGGGCAGGATCGCTTGTGTCTCGCGGTCGCGCGCCTGCTTGGCGGAGCCGCCGGCGCTGTCGCCTTCGACGAGAAAGATCTCGGTGCCGGTGGCGGCGCTGCGGCTGCAATCCGTGAGCTTGCCGGGAAGCCGCAGCTTCCGCGTGGCGCTCTTGCGATCGAGATCCTTCTGCTGGCGGCGGCGGACGCGCTCCTCGGCACGTTCGATGACGCCGTCGAGCAGCAGCCGCGCGGCCTCGGGATCGCCGGAGAGCCAATGGTCGAAATGGTCCTTGAGCGCCCCTTCGACGAGGCGTGCCGCTTCGGGCGAGGCCAGCCGCTCTTTGGTCTGGCCCTGGAATTGCGGCTCCTTGATGAAGAGCGAGAGCAGCGCCACGGCGCCGGTCATCACATCCTCGGCGGTGATCTGCGCCGCGCGGCGGTTGTTGGTGAGCTCGCCATAGGCCTTGAGGCTGCGCGTCAGGCCGGCGCGCAAGCCCGCCTCATGCGTGCCGCCCTCGGGGGTTGGAACGGTGTTGCAATAGAAGGATTGGAACGCCTCCTGGTCCTCGGGCCAGGCGATCGCCCATTCGACGCGGCCGCCCTCGCCGAATTCATGCTCGCCCAGGAAAGGCTGCGGCGTCAGCGTATCGCGGCCTTCCAGCAGCGAGGCGAGGTAGTCGCCAAGCCCGCCGGGGAAATGGAAGCGCTCCTCCTGCGGCACCTCTTCGGGGCGGGCCAGCGCCGGGTCGCACCACCAGCGGATTTCGACGCCGCGGAAGAGATAGGCTTTGGATCGCGCGAGCCGGTAGAGGGTCGCCGGCTTGAACTGGACCTTGTCGCCGAAGATCTGCGGATCCGGATGAAATCCGACCGTGGTGCCGCGGCGATTGGAGACGGCGCCGTTTTCCTTCAATTTCGTCTTCGGCTTGCCGCGCGAATACTCCTGAGTCCAGAGTTTCTTGTCGCGCGCGACTTCGACCCAGAGCCGATCGCTCAGCGCGTTGACCACCGACACGCCGACACCGTGCAGGCCGCCCGAGGTCTTGTAGACATCGCCTGAAAACTTGCCGCCGGAATGAAGCGTCGTCAGGATGACCTCGAGCGCCGAGGTCTTGGGGAATTTGGGGTGGGGGTCGACCGGAATGCCGCGTCCATTGTCGCGAACGACGACGCTGCCATCGCCGTGCAGCTCGAGCTCGATGCGGTTGGCATGGCCTGCCACCGCCTCGTCCATCGCGTTGTCGAGCACCTCGGCGACGAGATGGTGGAGGGCTCTTTCGTCGGTGCCGCCGATATACATGCCGGGACGGCGGCGTACCGGCTCGAGCCCTTCGAGCACCTCGATGTCCTTGGCCGAGTAGCCGGAGCCGGGTTTGCGGGCGAGATTGTCGAAGAGGTCTGACATTGCCACTGCCATTCACAGGATACGGTGGGAGATGGAGGCCTGCTCCCACAAGATATGGTCGGAGCAGCGGGGACAATAGCGGGTTTTATCCATGAACGGAACCACCGAGCAGCCGGGACCTCCGGCCTATGAGCCGGCGATCCGCGCCATGCCGATGCCGGCGGATGCCAATCAGAACGGCGATATCTTCGGCGGCTGGGTATTGTCGCAGATGGATATCGCCGGTGGCCAGGTGGCGGCGCGCCGCGCCCTGGGGCGGGTGGCGACGGTTGCGATCACCGCCATGTCCTTCCACCAGCCGGTGCTGGTCGGCGACGAGGTCAGCTTCTACGGCGAGGTCGTGAAGGTCGGCCGCACCTCGATCGCGGTCAAGATCGAGGCTTGGGTCCGCCGTGGGTTGAGCGCCGAACGGATCAAGGTAACCGAGGGTTTGTTCACCTACGTGGCCATCGGCCCCGATCGCCGGCCGCGACCCGTTCCGCACAATCCCTGATTCGTTACGAAAGCGGCCCAATAAATCTGATGAATAGTTTGCATTCGAAGGAACAAGGCTGTAGTCTCCCTCGTTGTCTTCATAGAAAATAAACCAAAATGGTAAACAGGAGGTGAGGCTCCGATGCTGACACGTCGGCTAGGCTTGTCGGTCTATTGGCTCTCGGTAACCGCCTTGATCGGCATCATTGGATCAAGCGCGCCGGGCGTTATGAATGTCTCGTCCAAGCCCGAGGCAACAGCGATCAATGCTGCAATATCAGCGAGTCCCGCAACGGCGCAAGTCGTGCCGGCATCGGCGGTGGCTCCGAGCGCCGCGCCCTTTGCCGAGGCTGGTACCGGCCATCCCGATCTTGCCGCCACCAGGGTCGTCGACCAGGTCGGCCTCGCCTCCTGGTACGGCGATCAGGAGCAGGGGCGGCTGACCGCGAGCGGCCAGCGCTTCGATGCGCGCAAGCTGACCGCGGCGCATCGCACCCTGCCGCTCGATACCAAGGTCAAGGTCACCAACCTCGAAAACGGCAAATCGGTCGAGGTCAAGGTGAACGACCGCGGACCCTACATACCAGGGCGTGTGCTCGACCTATCCACCGAAGCGGCGAAGCTGCTCGGCATGGAAAAGCAGGGTCTCGCGCTGGTGCGCATCGAGGTGTTGCCCGACCAACTGGCGGAAGCGGTGAATTAAGCTGAGCGCGAAGGACAGGTTTAGCCCGAAGGAGAGCATGAGCGGCACGGCTGAGGCGGGAACCCGCCCGGCCGTGCCGGGTTTCTCTTGGAGATGATGACGAGCGAACGACAGATCTGGGAGGCGGCCATGCTTCTCGTGCGCCGGCACGGCGAGGAAGCCGCCGATGTGGCCGGGCGCGAGGCCAAGAAGCACGGCGATGACGAGCTCACCTATGTCGTCTGGTGCTGGATCGCCCGCGCCACCGCCGAGCTGATCAAGGCGGCGCCGGGCGAGGGTGATCGTGTCCACTGAAAACCCGGCCGAAGGGGGACGCGCGGCGGGGAGCGCGAACGCCGCGCCGTCGCGAAAGCGCCCCCGCCAATTGCTTGAGCCCTCGGATGCGGCGCAAATCGCGCAGCAGATCATCGAGAAACACGGCGTCGACGCGCTTGGCTTCGCGCAAAGCCGGGTGCTGAGTGCGCGCGAGGTCGGCGACGAGCTTGCGCTCGAGGCTTGGCAGACGGTGATTGCGGCGATGCAAGCGCTGCTGCGGCGGATGGCGCCGCTCTGAGCGCCGGTGGCGCAGGAAAGACACGGGCATTAACCATAGAGTTCGATTGCCTCGCCGCACCGCGCTCTTCAGGATGAGCGAAGGGTTGCGGGAGTGAGAAGCCGATGCGCGTTGCTGGAGGACCCCGCGCTGCGATCGCCACAAGGTCAAGATGCGGCCGCGGGCGTCGTTGGGCGCGCGGGAACTTCGCGGCTCGCGCTCTCGTTCAGTCAGCCGAATGATAATCAACCGGAACATCTGGACCGTCGCCGCGTGGCTCGTCGCCAAACATGGTGAAGCCGCGCCCAAAGTGGTGAGCGCGCGCATCGCCAAATTGCGTGAAGGCGAGGTCGAGAATTCGGCGATCACCTCCTGGCTACAGGTCGACCAGGCCGTCCACGAGCTGACCCGCGCCCCCGGCGAAGGCGAGCGGGTCAACTGACCCCGCCGACGTCAACATCTTTTCCGCCTTTCCCGCGAAAGCGGAAGACCCGATCACTGTAGTGGTGAGAAGGCCGTCTCCCGTGTCCGCAACAGGATGAGGAAAGTGATCACCGCCGCGGCGAGGACGTAGAAGGTGGGCGCGATCTT
>JASHUO010000758.1 GCA_030039975.1 Alphaproteobacteria bacterium | reverse complement strand
GCACAAGAAGCTGTCCGATGCTGCGGTCGAGATCTATGCGGGGATGCGCCACGGCATGAAGACCGGTTTTGCGCATGGCATGAACTCCTCGCCGAAGGTGGCGAGCGATGACGGCATCGTCGACGTCTCGGGCATGTATTTCCACATGATGGGCGCTTGGACGCTGAAGGCGACGGTACGGCAAGGCGGCAAGGAGGACGTCGCCTATCTCCAGTTGCCTTGCTGCGGCAAGTGAGGCGATGAGGTCGGGCGCAGCGATCGCCACCCTGCTGGGCGGCGCCTTCTTCGCGGTGATGCTCGGCGCCGCGGCACCCAGCGCCGGCGATCGCGCGCTCTACACGCCCGACGAGCGGGCGGCGATCATGGCCCACAGCCCGCTCGGGCCGCCGCCCGCCGACCCTACCGATGCCGTTGCAGACAACCCGCGCGCCGCAGCCCTGGGCCAGAAACTGTTCTTCGATGGGGGCCTGTCGGTGAACGGCGCGATCTCGTGCGCCACCTGTCATCAGCCGCAGCGCGCCTTTACCGACGGCCGCGCGCTCGCCAAGGGCCTTGCCGTCGGCACCCGCAACGCTCCGACGCTACTCGGCGCTGCGGAGAATCATTGGTTCTTCTGGGATGGCAGAGCGGATTCGCTCTGGTCCCAGGTGCCGTATGTCATCGAGAATCCGCGCGAGTTCGGTAGCGATCGCCTGCATGTCGCGCACGCCCTCTATGAGGATCCGTCGCTTCGCCGCGCCTATGAACAGGTCTTCGGGCCGATGCCGCCGCTCGCAGAAAGCGCCCGCTTCCCCGCGCATGGCCGCCCTGAGGATGACGAGACCGCGCCGGCGGCCCGCGCCTGGGGCGCCATGACCGCCGTTGACCGCGACGCGGTGGATCGGGTCTTCGCCAATGTCGGCAAGGCGATCGAGGCCTATGAGCGCAAGCTCACCGGCGGTCCGTCGCCCTTCGACCGTTACGTCGAAGGGCTCAAAACCGGCGATCGAGCGAAGCTCGCCATGCTCTCGCCGGCGGCCAAGCGCGGACTCAAACTCTTCGTCGGCGCCGGGCATTGCGACCTCTGTCATTCCGGCCCTGATTTCAGTGACGGCGAATTCCACAACATCGGCTTGCCGGTGCCGCCGGGCGAGGACAAGGACACCGGGCGCGCTGCGGGGATCGCCGAACTCCGCGCCGATTCCTTCAACGGCATCGGCCGCTTCAGCGACGACCCGTCCGCTGCCAAGGACAAGCTCGCCTACCTGCCTTCCCCGCAATCGCAGCTCGGGGCCTTCAAGACGCCGTCCCTGCGTAACGTCGCGCTGACGGCGCCCTATATGCATGATGGCCGCTTCAAGACCTTGCGCGATGTGCTGCAGTTCTACGCCCAAGGCGCGGCGGCGAGCCAGGGCAGGCTGGTGGGGGCGCGCGAGGAGACACTCGCGCTCGTTCCTCACTTCACGGCGTCTCAGATCTCGGATCTGACCGCTTTCCTCGAGCAGCTTGACAGCGCTCCTCCGCCCCCGGCTCTGACGCGAGCGACAGGGCCATGAAGAGTTCGGCCCATGATCACGCTCGATCGGCCAAGTCGCGTGGCTCAAGAGCCGTCGCAGGCCACGCGAAGACAGGCCTCATTCGCCGCCGGCGGTTTCTGCGTCGCTGCGCTGCGCGCTTTATCCGGCAGCGTGGCGCGCCGCCAGCGCCATGGCGATGAGCGTCGCGCCGCCGAAAGCAAGGTCGATGCCGAGCAAGAGTCCAAGCGCCCAGGCAAAGGAGCCGGGCAAGCCCGACAGGATGATGATGGCGAGGATCACATCGATGACGCCGTTCAGTACGAGGCCTTGCCAGCGGTGCGAGAGCTCGCGGCGATGCGCGATGCCGAGCGCGATCATGAAGACGCCGTCCACGAGGAAATAGGCGATGAGCACATAGGTCAGCGTGACCAGGCCTTGCAGCGGATTCCATAACAGCACCACGCCGGCGAGCAGGGCGATGATCGCCGAGAACACCGACCACCAAAATCCGGGGGCGCCTCGAGCCCGAAACGTCGCCACGAGGCCGACAATGCCGCCGATGAGAAAAAGCCAGCCGAGAAAGACCGTGGCGGCAAGACCGGCAATGGGCGGCACCAGAATGGCGCCGAGACCCAGCAGCACCAGGATGATGCCTTCGGTTAGAAACAGCCGCCAGTGCTCACGGATGGATTGGGCTTCCGGCAGGCTCGTACCGGAAGCGTTTAGCTTCTGTGTCGCCGACATAGCGATGGCTCCTTTTTCAAGTCACCTTCACGTTGGGCGCGGGGTTCTCAAGGAAATCAGTGCTCGATTCCTCCGCTTGCAAGGATACCGCCGCCCCGCTCACCTTGTCCGGCGGATGCCTCAAGGATACCAGAGCGCCAAATCGCAGGGATAGATGATGACGGTTGGCCGTCGTGAGCCCGGTCGCGGTCACGGCGAGCGGGCACTACTGCATCAGTATTTGGACGGAACGAAGAGTTCCGGGGGCAGGACATGTCGCTCGTAATCCGGATTGAAGACCCGGTCCGGCAACGTCACCTCCTCATGCGGTATCTCTTCATAGGGAATTTGCGAGAGCAGATGGTCGATGCAATTGAGGCGCGCCCGTTTTTTGTCGTTCGCCTCGACAATGTGCCACGGCGCTTCCGGGATATTGGTCCGGGCGAAGGTCTCCTCCTTCGCCCTGGTGTAGTCTTCCCAGCGGATCCGGGACTGCAGATCCATGGGCGAAAGCTTCCATTGCTTGAGCGGGTCGTGGATGCGCGTCAGGAAGCGCAGCTGCTGCTCCTGGTCGGTGATCGAGAACCAATATTTGACCAGCCGGATGCCGGAGCGGACCAGCATGCGTTCGAACTCGGGGACGTCGTGAAAGAATTGCTCGACCTGCTCCGCACTGGCGAAGCCCATGACGCGTTCCACGCCTGACCGGTTGTACCAGGAGCGATCGAACAGCACGATCTCGCCGCCGGCCGGAAGATGCGGGACGTAGCGCTGGAAGTACCATTGGGATCGCTCGCGCTCGGTGGGGGCGGGGAGCGCGACCACGCGGCAGACACGCGGATTGAGCCGCTGGGTGATGCGCTTGATGACGCCGCCCTTGCCGGCGCTGTCCCTGCCTTCGAAGATGACGACGACCTTTTCCTTGTGATGGGCGATCCAGTCCTGGAGCTTGATCAGCTCGGCCTGGAGTTTGAGCAAGCCGCGAAAATATTCGGCGCGCGGCAACGACGGCGGATGGGCCTTCCGATAGACCTTCTGGATCTCGATCGACAGTTCCGGCTCGGAGAGCTCGAGCTCATAATCCTCGTCGATCGCATCGGCGAGCTCTGCGTCCAACCAGTCTCGTCCGTTTGGCTGATTGCTCGGCGTCGCCATGTCGCTGCTCCAAATCTTAGTTTGCGCACTACCTTACTGCGAGGCGCGGACGATCGGGAAGACTTCTTGAACCCGTTTTTCGCTGCGCGATGATTTATGATGATTTGATGACGGAGGGTCGGAGACTTGCAGCATTTCGAAGCGGCAGGATGGGTAGATCCGGCGGGAGCGACACGCCCGCTTCGCGTCAAGCGGCGGTATCGGCTCGCTTCGCGATGATCCGGTGCAGCGGTAACGCGACTGTCACGACCGTTCCTTCGCCCGGTCGGCTGGCGATCTCGAGTGTGCCGCCGTGCAATTCCGCAATCGCCTTGCTCAGCGGCAGGCCAAGCCCGGTGCCGGAATATTTGCGGGCGAGGCTGGAATCGACTTGACCGAACGGCCGCAAGGCCAGCTCGATGCCGGCCGCATCCATGCCGATCCCGCTATCGCTCACGGCAAACCGGAGACCATCCTTGCCGGCAAACGCGCGCACGGAGACGCTCCCGCCCGCCGGTGTGAATTTGACGGCATTCGAAAGCAGGTTGAGCACGACCTGCTTGATCCGGCGATCATCCGCCCAAAGCTGTGGCAGAGAAGCCTCGACATCGGCCGTCAGCGACACCTGCGCCGCTTCGGCGCGCTGACGCATAAGCCGGATCGACCCGTCGATGATCTCGGCAAGATCGACGGCCTCTTCATGGAGATCGAGCTTGCCGCATTCGACCTTCGAGATATCGAGAACGTCGTTGATCAGGCTCAGGAGATGCCGCCCGCTGTCGCCGACATCGTGGACGTATTGCACATAGCGCTCATTCCCCAGCGGGCCGAACT
>JASHUO010000757.1 GCA_030039975.1 Alphaproteobacteria bacterium | reverse complement strand
TGATGTTGTAACCGTTGCGTAGTGCACCGAGGAACGCGGGGAACGTAACCGTCTTGGCGCGCGCGACGCCGTGCGGGTCCGCCCAGGCAAGGCGAAAGAGCTTTAGCTTGTCTTTCTTAGCATGGGCAGGGAGCGCTTTGGCATGACGGTGCTGCTCGGCCGTCCACAGACCGTGCCTCTCGATGAATCCGGCGACCATACAAAGCCCGTTCAACCTTCAGTCTAACTATGCTGGTGTTGGACGTCGCTAATCAAATAGTTTGTTGGCGGGAACATACGATCCGGAATATATCGACGATGTCGTGGGTAGTCCAAGATGAAGGCCGCCAGCGTGATCGCGTACCTTGGATTGGCACCAGACGGACCCTAGCGCTTACCCGGTCGACCGCCACAGTACGCGGGAAATTTGTTAACAAAATGGTATCGACCGAAAGCGGCACGACAGGCGCAAATTACCTGGAATAGATTGTCACCCGCGGGATGCACATCCTTCCTTCAAAGCTTCTCGTCGAAGGTCGAGCGCGCGGACAGTTGTCTTTGTTTCAGCATCGACGCCCGCTCCGAACCAACGCTCTCGTCACGTGGCGCGTGGTGACCGTCGTGCAGTTTTATAGCTGCGACAGCGGGAAGTTGTTCAGCGCCGCCCATCGAACGAAAAGGTCCGGCCAAAGCGAAACCTCGGTCCCCGGACGGCCCATACCCCATCCGTGCCCGCCGGATTGAAAGACGTGCAATTCGCCGCGGACGTTGGCCGCCCTCAGTGCGCCGAACATCATGATGCTGTTGTCGACCGGAGAGATCGGATCGTCGGCTGCTTGGGCGAGGAACATGGGCGGTGAATCCCCGCCCACATGGCGCTCAACGGAGTAGGCCTCGCTCTCGGTCTCGCTTGGGTGCATTCCGATGATCTCACGGCGCGTATGGGTGTGGTCGAAGGGGGGCATCATGCTCAGGACCGGATAGATCAAGCCGACGAAATCGGGTCTGGCTGAAGCAGAGTCGGCGGCGTCCACTGCCGTATAGATTTGTTCGTCCGGACGCACCGCTGTGATGCCGGCAAGGTGCGCGCCCGCAGAGAACCCGATCATGCCGAGCATCGCCGAATTGACGGAGTATGCGGCCGCGCGAGAGCGCACGATCCGCATGGCGCGCTGCCCGTCCTGAAAAGGCGCGAGGGACGGCCACCCATCCTGAGGTAGTCGATAGATCAGCTCAAAAGCCGTGATGCCGCACGACTGGAGCCATCGGCATGCCGGTGTGCTCTCGGCTCCCGCTTCGATATGAGCATAGCCACCACCGGAAACGACGATGGCCGCCGTTCCCGTGGGATGGGTCGGACGATACGCCACCAGGCGTGGCCGTGACACGTTGGTCACCGAACCCTTGGGACTGACCTTCTCGGGTCCCGAGGGTCCGGGACCTCCCGGCGGAGAGGTGGGCCAAAGCTCGATGACTTCCGGCGCCGGCTGCGCTCGGGACGGGTTTGCCATGGCAAGGAGTGCGGCCATTCCGAGTAAGGATCGGCGACCGATGTTGAGGCGGCGCAAGCTGCTGTCTCCGCAATTGAGTTCAGGACCGGCGATGGTCAGGCGCTTTCAGCCCCATCACCGTCTTCGGCGGGTAGCGCTTGAAGCTGCCCAGATGCGCGCGGATGCCGGTCTGGAACGCCTCGACATAGGCAAGCTTGCGCGTCATGTAGTTGTGCGTCTCCTTGGGGTCGAGATAGAGGTTGTAAAGCCGCGCATAGGTAAAGCGCTGCAACACGCCGGTGAAGCCGCCGGGCCCGGCGGCGTCGCCGTCATCGTCGCTGGTGGCGCTCAGCAGCATCTTGTACTCGCCACAGCGCAGCCCCGAGAAGCTCGGGCCCAGCCAGTAGTAGTGATATTTGCGGTTCGACAATCCCTCTGGCGCCAGCAGGAACGAAGACTGGTCGACGCCGTCGATGTAGCGGTCGACTGGCAACCGCGAGGATTCGCCGGCAAGCGCCAGCACTGACGGCAACATGTCGTTGAAGTCGAAGAGCCCGTCGCTCTGGCGCCCGGCCTCGATCATGCCCGGCCACAGCATTAGCCCCGGCACCCGCACGCCGCCCTCCCAGGTCGAGCCCTTGGCGCAGCGGAACGGCGTGAAGGCGGAATCCGGCCAGGTCTCCATATGCGGACCGTTGTCGGAGGAGACGAAGATCAGCGTATCTTCGAGCTGTCCAGTGCGCCGCAACGTCTCGATCAGCCTTCCCGCGATCGCGTCGAGCTCCAGGAGCGTATCCTTGTAGGGGTGCCGCGCTGGCGATTTGCCGAGGAAGCGCTCATGCGGGTAGTTGTCGAAATGCGCGCCGCGGGTGCAGTGGTAAAGGAGCCAGGGCTGGTCGCTCCCGGCCATTCGCTCGAGGAAGCCTGTCGAGTATTGGCACCATTTCTCGTCGAGCAGTGACAGCACAGGGATCGTCACCTCCTCGACGCTCTCGGCCTCGTCGCCTTTCCTGGCATGCACGAAGCAGCGATTGAACGGCATGTTCTTGATCCAGTCGGTGCGCG
>JASHUO010000756.1 GCA_030039975.1 Alphaproteobacteria bacterium | reverse complement strand
GGTGTGGCAGACATCGCAATCGCCGATCGCCGCGAGCACGGCGCCTTTGGCGACAACGGCCTCGTCCGCCGGCGAGCGGTTCGACGGGTCGATCGCCGCGATCTCGCTCTGGCGTGCCCAGAGAAAGAACGCGCCGATCGCCAGGGCGAAGAGGAAAAAGACGACGAGAAGAAGGCGTAGCGCTCGCAGAGAAGCCTCCCCGCTTGCCTCGCGGCCGTGCGACGAGATCAGCGAAAATGCGTCGAACCGGGGAGCCGTGTACCGAACCGGGCGCGCCGCTGCAAGCGCGGGGGGATGCGGGGCGAGCGCGGCACGGTTGCCACGGCCGCCGAGCTGGCTCAGGATCAGGGACGCCGAGGCGTCGCTCGGCGCCCATGATCATCGCGGTCGTGCCAGAGACATCCGGAAATCGCTCCGCCGCCGCCGATATGCCCGCCGCTTCGGGGCGGCCGGTGCTGGTCTATGACGGCGATTGCGGGTTTTGCGGGTATTGGGCGCGCTATTGGCAGAAGCTCACGGGCGACCGCATCGACTATCGGCCTTATCAAGAGGTGGCGGCGCGCTACCCCGCCATTTCGCAAGCCGAGTTTCAGCGCGCGGTGCAATTCATCGCGCCCGACGGACAGCGTGCGAGCGCGGCCGAGGCGAGCTTTCTGACGCTGAGCCATGCACGGGGCAAGGGCTTCTGGCTCGCGCTCTATCGGAACCTGCCCGGTTTCGCTCCCGTCTCGGAAGCGGCCTACGCGGTCATTGCGGCGCATCGCCCGGCGTTTTTCCGCATCAGCCTGGCGCTCTGGGGCAGAGATCACGAGCCGCCGCGGTACGATCTCGTCGCTTTCCTGTTCCTGCGCCTGTTCGGGCTCATCTATCTCTCGGCCTTCTGTTCTTTCGCTGTTCAGGCGCTGGGGCTTGTCGGCAGCCACGGCATCCTGCCGCTGGCCGAGATGGTCGATACCGTCGCGGGCCGTCTCGGGCCCGAGCGGTTCTTTGTGGCGCCGATGGTGTTCTGGCTCAGTGACAGTGATCTTGCGATCAAGGCGGTATGCTGGGTAGGCGCGGGGCTGTCGCTACTCTTGACCCTCAATCTCCTGCCCCGGCTGAGCCTGTTTCTGCTGTACGCGCTCTACCTCTCGCTGTTCTACGCCGGGCAAGTCTTCATGAGCTTCCAGTGGGACACGTTCCTGCTGGAAACCGGCTTCATCGCGCTTCTGCTGAGCATCGCGGCAAAACCCGGCACCTGGCTGCTGCGCTGGCTGCTGTTCCGCTTCATGTTCATGTCGGGTGTGGTGAAGCTGTTGAGCGGCGATCCCAACTGGCGGAATCTTTCGGCACTGTCCTATCACTTTCTCACGCAGCCGCTGCCGACGCCGCTTGCCTGGTACGCTGCGCGGCTGCCGCCCGGCCTGTTGAGAGGCGCCACCGGCAGCATGTTTGTCGTCGAGCTCGCTCTGCCGTTCCTGATCTTCTGCCCGCGCCGGCTGCGCTTTGTCGCCGGGTTCGGCATCCTGCTGCTGCAGAGCTGCATTCTCCTGACCGGAAACTATAACTGGTTCAACCTCCAGACCATGCTGCTGTGCCTGCCGCTCTTCGACGACGCGGCGCTGCGCAAGCTCGTGCCGGGCCGCTGGCTGGGCCTTCTGGTCTCGCGCAGAGGAGCTCGGGCGCCGGCGCGGGCGGTGACGATCTTCGTCACCGCCGTGGCGCTGCTCATGGTGTTTTGCAGTCTGGTGGAGATGGATGAGCGCTTCGGTGGCAACCCGCCCGCGCCGGCGCAAGCGGTCGACGCCTTTATCGAGCCGCTACACCTCATCAGCGCTTACGGCTTGTTCGCGGTGATGACGACGTCGCGCCGTGAAATCATCATCCAAGGCTCCGATGATGGCGTCGCCTGGCGCGATTACGAATTCCGCTACAAGCCCGGCGATGTCATGCGCCGCCCGCTCTGGAACATCCCGCACCAGCCGCGTCTTGATTGGCAGATGTGGTTTGCGGCGCTCGAGGATCCGCAGCGTCTGCCGTGGTTCTGGCATTTCCTCGAGCGGTTGCTGCAGAACGATCCGACGGTGACGGCGCTGTTGGAAAAGAATCCCTTTGCGGACAAGCCGCCGGCCTATGTCCGCGCCGAATTCTACGATTACACCTATGCGGACAGCGCGGAAAAAGCGCAGGGGCAATGGTGGGATCGGCGCTTGCTGGGCCTCTACTTTCCCGCGGCGCGGCTCAACAACGAATGATGCGGTGCGGTGCCGTCAATTACCCCGGCATGCTGGCCAGTGCCGGCGAGCGGTTCGCTGCCTTCGTCGTGCGTTGCACGTATCGCAGCTCTTGGCGCTCGTAGTAGACGGTGATCTTATGGACGATGGCGCGGGCGGAGGCGACGCGGCCGAGCGGCTTGAACACGCCGGGATTGGCGCGCGCGGCGGCGGGCAGCAGCCGAGCCCCGGGGGTGTAGGGAGCAGAGCGGGCGGCTTCGATGACACGCGCGGCCTGCATGACGCCGAGGAGGTGCGCCATATAGAGTTCCGCCGGCGTCACCGGACGACCGAGAACGTGGCTCAGACGCGTTTCATTGTCGCGGGCCAGTTCGGCCGCCATGAGCGCGGAGAGTCGGGGATCGGCGCGCAGGCGCAGCAACTTCGTCCGAGCGGCGGCATCGCGCATCGACACGGCGCCGCGTCGGTCGACGGTGATCTCCCGTGCGTAGCGTTCGAGCCCATGTCTGGCGCCGAAGGCGTGGACCGCGCGCAGCCACGTATCCGCCGTGAATTGGTAAAGGCCGGTAGCACTCGTGCGATGGGCGCATTTGCGCGGATCGAAACTCGATTCGCGTGCCGCGACGACCACGAGGTAACTGGTTTTGATTCCGACCACACGAGTCGCATTCTTGATGGCGCCCTCGACTTTTTCGTTCATGCCGAAGGCGAGCTGCTCATCATCAGTCTGAAACGCGTTGGCCGGTTGTTCTTCCGGCGCCAGCTCGAGTTGCGGAGTTTGCGGCAGCGAGTCCGCCACCGGAGCCGGATCCGGGGCCGGCGCCGGCGCTAGCGTCGGGTTGGGCACGACCGACATATCGGCGGTGTCGATGCCCGTCGTGCAACCCCCGACGCCGGCAAGCGACAGGAGGCCAGCGACCATCATCGCGCGATAACGCTGCCGAGCCAGTCCGCGA
>JASHUO010000755.1 GCA_030039975.1 Alphaproteobacteria bacterium | reverse complement strand
TTGGCGTGGCGCAAGGCCTCGACGGTCTGCTCTTTGATGCCGTCATCGGCGGCGACCACCAGCACGACGATGTCGGTGACATGCGCGCCGCGCGCGCGCATGGCGGTGAAGGCCTGGTGGCCCGGCGTGTCGATGAAGGTGATGCGATGGCCGGATTTGAGGCGCACCTGATAGGCGCCGATATGCTGCGTGATGCCGCCGGCCTCGCCGCTCGCGACGTCGGTGCCGCGCAGCGCGTCGAGCAGCGAGGTCTTGCCGTGATCGACATGGCCCATCACGGTCACGACCGACGGCCGCGGCGCGAGATGTTCTTCGACATCCGCCTGGCCGCCCAACCCGATCTCGATATCGCTCTCGGCGACGCGCTTCAGCCGATGGCCGAATTCGCTGACGACCAGCTCGGCGGTGTCGGCGTCGATCACCTGGTTGATCGTCGCCATGACGCCCATCTTCATCAGCGTCTTGATCACATCGGCGCCGCGCTCGGCCATGCGGTTGGCGAGTTCCTGCACGGTGATCGTCTCCGGCACGACCACCTCGCGCACGATCTTGACCTGCTCCTGCTGCGGCTGCATGGCGCGCAACTTCTCGCGCTCGCGATGCCGGCGCACCGAAGCGAGGCTGCGCATCTTCTCGTCGTCGCCCTGGTTGAGCACGCGGGTGACGGTGAGCTTGGGATTGCGCCGCCGCGGCTCGTCGCGGCGCGTCGGCGTCGGCACCTTCTTAGGCTCGACCCCACGCGGGCCGCGCCGCACCGCCGGCGTCTCTTCCTCGGGCTCTTCCTCGACCTTGACCTTGCCCGCCTTCTCGAGCGCCGCGACTTTGTCGGCGGCGGCCTTGCCGGCGCGCTCCGCGACCTGGCGCCGCGACTCCTCCTCGGCCTTGCGCTTCGCCTCGTCCTCGACCTTGCGCTTCGCCTCGTCCTCGGCCTTGCGCTTGGCTTCGTCCTCGACCTTGCGCCGCGCTTCCTCTTCGACCCGCCGGCGCTCCTCCTCGATCCGGCGCTGCGCCTCTTGCTCGCGCAGCCGGACGGCGTCGACGGCGGCCTGCTTTTTCGCCTCCTCATCGGCGCGGATGGCGCCCTGGAGCGCGCTCGCCCGCGCGGCGCGCTCGCCCGCGGTGAGTCCGTGGGTCGGCAGCACGACGGGTCGGCGCGCCGGTTGGCTGGCCGGCTGCGCCGCCGGCGCCGCGGCTTCGGCCGAAGGCGTCTCGGCCCGTTCGACCTGGCCCGGTGGCGGGGCGCGCTTCTTGCGCACCTCGACGGTCACGGTTTTGGAGCGGCCATGCGGGAAGCTCTGGCGGACCTGGCCGGTCTCGATCGGCTTGCGCAGCTCGAGTCTCCCCCCGCCCGGACGTCCGAGGCTCAGCGGCCGTTTCGTATCTTGCTCGTTATCGCTCATCTCGCTCCGCTACCACGCTTCGACCCTACGCTAACTTTCGCGGCGCGCCCCGCGAAACCCCGCAAGCCGCGCCGCCTCCGCGATGAGCGCCTGGGCGATGCGCCCCGGCGCCAGCGCCGCATGCACCACGTGCTCGCGGCCAAAAGCCGCTCCCAGCTCGGCGCCGGAGAGCTGCTCGACCAACGGCAACCCCGGCGCCAGCGCTCTGAGCTTCATTCGCCCATCCGCCGCGCCATCCGCCGCCGCCAGCAGCACCACCGCCTTACCCTGGGCAAGGGCGGCTTCGACTTTGGCGAAACCCATCACCGCCTGGCCGGCCCGCCGCGCCAGCCCGATCTGGTCGCGGCACCGCTCGGCCAACAAGGCCTCGACCCGCTCGGCCAAATCGTCATCGACGATGACCGGCTGCCGCGCCGCCCGGGCGAAGAGCCGCTTGGTCACCGCCGCGGCCACTATATCTCGCCGCGCCGTCAACCACAAACCCCGACCCGGCAGCTTGCCGGCGACGTCGGGCACGATCCGACCGTCCGGCCCGACGACGCAGCGCAGCAGCTCGGCTTTCGGCCGCACCGTTCCGGTGACGAGACAGCGCCGCTCCGGGCCGGTCTCCGCCTCGCCTTCAGGGTGGTGGCGCGCCTCGGCCGCCGTTTGTCCTACTCCCCGGCCGTCGCGCCGCCGCTGGCGCCCGGCTGAGCCTCGTCGGCGAACCAATGGGCGCGCGCCGCCATGATGATCGCGTTGGCCTGCTCGGGCTCGAGTTTTGCCGCCGCGCCGGCCATCTCGACCAGCTCGTCGCCGGCGAGATCGCCGAGATCGTCGAGCGTCTTCACGCCTTTCTCGCCGATCGCCACCAGCAGCGCCGGCGTCACGCCTTCGATGGCGGCGATGTCGTCGCTGACGCCGAGTTCCTTGCGCCGCGCCTCGAGCTTGGCGTTCTGCTCGTCGAGGAAGCTGCGGGCGCGCTGCTGCAGCTCGTTCGCGACGTCCTCGTCGAAACCTTCGATGCCGGCGAGCTCGTTGAGCGCGACGAAGGCCACCTCTTCGACCGAGGTGAAGCCTTCCGTCACCAGCAGATGGGCGATGACGTCGTCGACATCAAGCGCATCGATGAACATCTTCGAGCGGGTGCGGAACTCCTCCTGGCGGCGCTCGCTTTCCTCGGCCTCGGTGAGGATGTCGATGTCCCAGCCGGTGAGCTGCGAGGCGAGGCGCACATTCTGCCCGCGCCGCCCGATGGCGAGCGAGAGCTGGTCGTCCGGCACCACCACCTCGATGCGCCGCTGCTCCTCGTCCATCACCACCTTGGCGACTTCGGCGGGCGCGAGCGCGTTGACGACGAAGGTCGCGGGGTCTTGCGACCACGGGATGATGTCGATCTTCTCGCCCTGCAGCTCGGCCACCACCGCCTGCACGCGCGAGCCGCGCATGCCGACGCAGGCGCCGACGGGATCGATGCCGCTGTCATTGGAGATGACGGCGATCTTGGCGCGCGAGCCGGGATCGCGCGCCACGGCGCGGATCTCGATGATGCCGTCGTAGATCTCGGGCACTTCCTGGGCGAAGAGCTTTGCCATGAATTGCGGATGCGTGCGCGACAGGAAGATCTGCGGCCCGCGCACCTCCTGGCGCACGTCGTAGATATAGGCGCGGACGCGCTCGCCCTGGCGGAAGCTCTCGCGCGGCAGCAGCTCGTCGCGGCGCAAGATCGCCTCGGCGCGGCCGAGATCGACGACGACATTGCCGAATTCGACGCGCTTGACGAGGCCGTTGACGATCTCGCCGACGCGGTCCTTGTACTCGTTGTACTGGCGCTGGCGCTCGGCATCGCGCACCTTCTGCACGATCACCTGCTTCGCCGTCTGCGCGGCGATGCGGCCGAAATCGATCGGCGGCAGCGGATCGGTGATGAAATCGCCGATCTCGGCCTCGGGGTTGAGGTGCCTGGCCGCGGCGAGCGCGATCTGCGTCGCCTCGTTCTCGATCGGGTCGGCGACCTCGCGGAAGCGCATCAGCCGGATCTCGCCGTTCTTGCGGTCGATCTCGGCGCGGATGTCGTATTCCTGGCCGTACTTGGAGCGGCCGGCCTTCTGGATTGCCTGCTCCATCGCCTGCAGCACCTCGTCGCGATCGATCCCCTTGTCGCGCGCGACGGTGTCGGCGACCTGCAGGAGCTCGGGGCGGGGGTAGGTGGCTTGGATCTGCATGTGTCTTCTCTCGCGTTCTCTCTGGCTTTGGCGTCAGTGACGCGGTTCTGCGCGGCTGGCCGCAAGCAGCGCGTCGGTGAGGACGAGCTTGGCGCGCGCCACCGCGGCGAGCGGCACGGCCACCGGCGCGTCGTCGACGAGGAGGCGCACGGCGTCGCCCTCGACGCCGAGCAGCTTGCCGCGGAAGCGGCGGCGGCCGTCTTGCGGTGCGTTGAGCTCGATCTTCGCTTCGAAGCCGGCAAAGCGCGCGAAATCCTCGCGCCGGACCAGCGGCCGGTCGATCCCGGGCGAGCTCACTTCGAGCGTATAGGCGCCGGCGATGGGGTCGGCGACGTCGAGCAGGGCCGAGACGGTGCGGCTGATCTCGGCGCAATCCTCGACCGTCATCGCCTGCTCGTCGCGCCGCTCGACCATGATCTGCAAGGTCGCCCGCCTTCCGCCGGTGACGGCAACGCGCACGACGCGGTAGCCCATCGCGTCCAGCGAGGGCGCGATCATTGCCTCGATCTTGCCGGTTTCCACCACGCTCCCTATCGACCGCCTAAAAATAAAAAAGTGGGCCGCTGGGCCCACCCCTTCGAAGCACCGGGATGAACCCGGCCTATGGGACTTTTTTTCGGAATATAGTCGTTTTTTCGCCTGCTGCAAGCCTTCTCACCGCAGCCGCGGCGACCCGTCAGGGCCCCCGCGCGGCCGCCGGCGGAAGCGCAGGAAAGCCGGCGTGCGGCCCGCCGCCAGCGCTTTCTGCTCATAGCGCGTCGCCGGCCAGTCGGGGGGGCGCTCGCGCCAATCCTCGGGGCGGCGCGCGAGCCATTCGAAATCGGCATGCTGGGTCGCGCGCTCCAGCATCCAGCGGAGATAGTCGGCATCATCGGTCGCGAGGCGGAGCTCGGCGCCATCCGCCATGACGAAGGCGAGCCGGTCCAGCGTCTCGCGCGCGACGATGCGGCGCTTGTGATGGCGCAGTTTCGGCCAGGGGTCGGGGAAGAGGATGAAGACCCGCTGCAGCGACGCTTCCGGCAGCGCCGCGAGCAGCAGCCGCGCATCGTCGATGACGAGGCGCAGATTGGTCAGCTTCCGCCGCTCGATTTCGCCGAGCAGCTTGACGACGCCGTTCTCGAACACTTCGGCGCCGATCATGCCGATCGCCGGCGCTGCCGCCGCTTGCGCCGCGAGATGCTCGCCGCCGCCGAAGCCCACCTCGAGCCAGACGGCGTCGACCGGTCCCGCGAAGAGCGCGCGCGGATCGAGCCGGCCCGCTTCCGGCACCGCCACTCTCAATTGCGGCAGCAGCTCCGTCAGCAGCCGCTTTTGGCCGGGGCGGAGCTTCCGCCCGCGCCGGCGGCCATGGACCAGCCGGCGCCGCGGGGTGTCGCCGGCCGGTGTTTCGCTCAGAACGCCCGGCGCAGCTCGTCGACGAGATCGAGCCGCTCCCAGGAGAAGCCGCCATCGGGATCGACCGCGCGGCCGAAATGCCCATAGGCGGCGGTCCGCGCATAGATCGGCTTGTTGAGGCCGAGATGGGTGCGGATGCCGCGCGGCGAGAGATCGAGCAGCTCCTGCAGCACGTGCGACAGCTTGTCCTCGTCGACCCGACCGGTGTTGCCGGTATCGACATAGACCGACAGCGGCTTGGCCACGCCGATGGCGTAGGAGACCTGGATGGTGCAGCGCTCGGCGAGGCCGGCCGCGACCACGTTCTTGGCGAGGTAACGGGCGGCATAGGCGGCGGAGCGGTCGACCTTGGTCGGGTCCTTGCCCGAGAAGGCGCCGCCGCCATGCGGCGCCGCACCGCCATAGGTGTCGACGATGATCTTGCGTCCGGTGAGGCCGCAATCGCCGTCCGGGCCGCCGGTGACGAAGCGGCCGGTCGGATTGACGTAGAAATGCTCCTCGTCGCACATCCAGCCTTCCGGCAGCACGTTCAGCACATGCGGGCGGACGATCTCGCGCACCTCGCCCTGGTCGAGCGATTCGTGATGCTGCGTCGACACCACCACCGAGGTGGCGCGCACCGGCTTGCCGTCGGCATAGCGCAGGCTGATCTGGCTCTTGGCATCGGGGCCCAGCAGCGGCGCCGCTCCGGAATGGCGCGCCTCGGACAGCGATCTCAGGATGGCGTGCGCGTAAAAGATCGGCGCCGGCATGAGCTCCGGCGTCTCGCGGCAGGCATAGCCGAACATGATGCCCTGGTCGCCGGCGCCCTCATCCTTGTTGCCGGCGGCATCGACGCCCTGCGCGATGTCGCTCGATTGCTTGTGCAGCAGGCAGTCGACCACGGCATGCTGCCAATGGAAACCCGTCTGCTCGTAGCCGATCTCCTTGATCGCGTGCCGCGCCACCTCGACGAGCCGGTCATGGCTGATGGAATCGGGGCCGCGCACCTCGCCGGCGATCACCACCCGGTTGGTCGTCGCCAGCGTCTCGCACGCCACGCGCGCATGCGGGTCGGCGGCGAGGAACGTGTCGACCACCGCGTCGGAGATGCGGTCGCAGACCTTGTCGGGATGACCTTCCGACACCGATTCGCTGGCAAAAACATAGTCGCGCTTGGCCACAGTCAATCCTTCCCTGTTGAGGCGGCCCGGCTCGGGCGGCTCGACGGCTTTGGTGAACGCCGCGTCGGCAACGCCGCTCCCCGCCCTGTGGCGTGGTGCGGAATGATGCGACATGTGGCAAGGGAGAGCGCTTTCCGTCAACCGGTTTTTTGCCGCCGGTTGTGGGGCGACGTTTAGCCTTCTTGGGCGCAGGCGTTGGCGATCGCCTTGGTGAGGTCGAAAAGCCGGCGGCGGATCTGCGAATCCGGGATCCGGTAATAGGCGCGGACCAGTTCCAGCGTCTCGCGGCGCATCATCGGGTCGGGTTCGGCGCGCGCCTCATCCGACGCCGACGCGGCCTCGGTCGGTGGCGCCGCGACGGCCGGGTCGATATCGTCGAAGAAGAACGACACCGGCACGTCGAGCACCCGCGACAGATCGTAGAGCCGGCTCGCGCCGATGCGATTGGCGCCGCGCTCGTATTTCTGCACCTGCTGGAAGGTGAGGCCGATCGCCTCGCCGAGCCGCTCCTGGCTCATCCCCAGCAAGGTGCGCCTGAGGCGCACCCGCGAGCCGACATGGACGTCGACGGGGTTGGGCTTGTCGGACTTGCGACGCCGCCTGCGTCCGACTGGTGGCTTGGGAATCATTATCGCCTTTGAGGCTTGGGACTGGCCTGAGACACGCCTAGATAGTTCACACGATAGTATGCGGTCAACCGCCGCGACTGTCCCATTGGCGATTATTTCCGTCGATTAGTGGCAAAGCAGTTCTATCGAGCCGAGCGACGCCGATCGATAAGGGAAGAAAATCCGGCGATCGCCAGCAAAGCGAGCAAGATCACCCAAAAGGCGGCATCGCGTACTCGCTCATAAGGGGTGGGCGGCAAGGCGCTCGGCAAAGCCGCGTCGACCACCCCCACATCGTTGAGGTCGAGCCGTGCACGCACTCGCCCATAGGCGTCGAACACCGCGGACACGCCGTTATTGGCGTCGCGCACCAGCGGCATGCCTTCCTCGATCGCGCGCACGCGCGCGATGGCGAGATGCTGGAAGGGGCCGGAGCTGACGCCGTACCAGGCGTCATTGGTGACGTTGAGCAGCCATTGCGGCCGCTGCGCCGGATCGATCACCGCGCCGGGAAAGATCGCCTCGTAGCAGATCAGCGGCGAGACCGGCGGCAGCCCCGGCAGATCGAGCGTGCGCGGTCCGGGGCCGCGCGAGAAATCGCCGATG
>JASHUO010000754.1 GCA_030039975.1 Alphaproteobacteria bacterium | reverse complement strand
AGCGCATACCACGCCGGTTTCCGCTGCAACTCCGCGTCGAACGGCAACGGCCGCGGCGGCAAGCCATCCTTCCGCCAGCCTGTTTCGCTGCATTCACGACGTACGATCCAGCTATGCCGATCGGAAAGCCCCCAGGTGAGGAGGACGATGACCGCCGGTTCGGCCAGCGCCGCATCGAGAAACTGCGCATAAGCCTCGGCGACCATCCGGTCACGGGGCGCGATCGGTGCCGGCGCATGCTCGTCCGTAACATCGAGTTCGGTGATCTGCAGCTCGAGACCGAGCGAAGCGACATCGGCGAAGAAGCGTCGCAGCTTCGTCGCCGAAAACGGTGCGCCACCGGCATCGAGATGCGCCTCGACGCCAAGCGCGTCCACTGGCGTTCCCTTGCGCCGCATGCGCTCGAGCAGCCGCAGCACCGCGTTTCGCTTTTGCTCTTCCTCCTGCGTGTCGTAGAGGATGCCATATTCGTTGACGACGAGCGCCGCGGCAGGATCGGCCGCGCGCGCCGCGTGATAGGCGAGATCGAGATAGTCGGGCCCGATCTGGTCGACGAATACGGTCCGGCGCAGCGCGTCGGCGCGGCCATGGCCGATATAGATGGGCTCGTTCACCACATCCCAGCAGAAGACGCGGCCGCGATAGCGCCGGCACATCGCCGTAACCCGCTCGACCATGGCGCGCTCGGCACTCGCCCGGTCCGGCAGTGCCTTGAACCAATCCGGCGTCTGCCAATACCAGAGCAGATTGTGACCGCGGAGCGCCAGCCGATGGCGTGCGGCAAAGCCGACGATCCGGTCGGGCACCGAGAAATCCTCTTCTCCTCGATGGTGGCTCATCCACCGCCACTTCATCTCGTTCTCGGGAACGAGGACGGCGCATTGCTCCAGCAGCAGCGCGGTGAAATCGTCCTTCGCCGCGAGCTGCGCCGCCATGACGCAGCTACCATAGAGAATGCCCTTCGCTGCCGCGAGCTTGCGCAGCGCGAGCCCGCCTGCACGGGAGGCCTCCACCCGACCGGCGATGAGCGCCGCGGCGCTGCCGGCGATGGCTTGGCGCCGAGTCAGAATGGCTTCACCACCACGAGGATGACGATGGCAATGAGCAACAGCGTCGGCACCTCGTTGACGATGCGGTAGAAGCGGGGTGAATGACGGTTGCGATCCGCCGCGAAGTCTTTGCGCCAGCGCGCCAGGAGATGGTGAATGACGGTAAGCGCCAGGACCGCGGTGAGCTTTGCATAGATCCACCCGGCATGCCAATCGACGATGCCGGGCGTCAGCGCCAGCAGGATGCCGAACAGATAGGCCGCCAGCATCGCCGGGTTCATAATGCCGCGCAGCAGTCGCCGCTCCATCACTTTGAACGTCTCCGCCGCGTCGGAGCCGCGTGGCACTGACGCGTGATAGACGAAAAGCCGCGGCAGATAAAGCAGCCCTGCCATCCAGGCGACAATACTGATGATATGGCAGGCCTTGATCCAGGGGTAGGCGGCGGCGAGCCCGCTCATGCTGCCGCTTTCGCCAAGACGCAAAGGCAGCGACGAAAGTGCGCCGGGCAGAGCCGCACGCCCTCGACCGGACAAGGTCCGGGCGGCGCGGCGCGCACCAGTCGCGCCAGCCCGGTGATGAACGCAGGCGCCGTGCCAACGGTTGGCACCCGCTCATAGCGCGGCACGCCAGCGCTCTCGGCAAGGTGGCGGTACTCGCGATCGAGCTCGACCAGCGTCTCCGAATGCTCTGACACGAAGGCGACCGGAACGACGATAAGCCCGACCCGCTCGCGCCCGGCGCGACGGATCTCATCGTCCGTCGAAGGGCCGATCCAGGCCAGTGGTCCGACTCGGCTCTGATAGCAGACGACGGTATCGAGCTCCGGCATGGCGAGCGCGGCGCGCAACGCTGCCGCTGTGCGCTCGATTTGCCAGGGATAGGGGTCGCCGGAGTCGACGATCTTCTGCGGCAGCCCATGTGCCGAGAAGAGCACGCGCTTTGCTACGCCACTTGGCCAGCCCGCCAGCTTATCGCGTATCTCTCCGGCGAGCGCAGTAATGAAGCCGGCTTCCTCGGGATAACAGCAGAGCGCCCGTGTCGGTGCGCTAAGGCCTGCTGCTGTGGCTGCGCGCTGCCAGTCCGCGAAAGAGGATTGCGTGGTTGTCGTCGAGGCCTGCGGGTAGAGCGGCAAGAGCACGATCGCGTCCGGCCGCCACGCTTTTACGGCCTTTGCCGCTTCCGTCGAAAAGGGTGGCCAATACCGCATGGCGATGAAGACGCGAAAGCCTTCGCCCAGTGCCGCTTCGAGCGCGCGCGCCTGCGCCTCGGTATTGGCGAGAAGCGGCGAGCCGCCGCCGAGATGCTGATAGATCGCGCGTGCCACGGGCGCTCGCCGCCATGCAATGACCCTTGCCACAAGCGAACGCAACGGCTGCGGCAGGCCGATAATCGCGGGATCGCTGAAGAGATTGACCAGGAACGGCGCGACGGCTTCCAGCGAATCCGGGCCGCCGAGATTGAAGAGGACGACGGCGGTGCGGCTTTGGCTCATGCCGGCTCGAGCGGTTGACGCAGCAAGCTCATCAGCTCGCTCACATGCTCGACGGGCGTCTCGGGTACGATGCCATGACCGAGATTGAAGACGAAACCTCCCTCGCCCAGGGCGCGTCGGATTGCCATGACGCTATCGGCCATCGCCGCCCCGCCGGCCAGCAGCATCAGCGGGTCGAGATTGCCCTGCACGGGACCGATCGATTGCAGCGTCTTGCGCGCGATCCCTGGCGGAACGGTGCTGTCGAGGCCGAGCGCCGAAACGCCGCTCTCGCTGAAATAGGCGCGATACATGAGTCCAGCGCCGCGGGGAAAGCCGATCACCGGCACCTTCGGATGATTTTCCCGGAGCGCACGCAGAATGCGCTGCGTTGGTGCGATCACCCAGCGCCTGAAGGCCGGCTCCGGCAACACGCCTGACCAGCTGTCGAAGAGCTGTACCACTTCCGCGCCGGCAGCGATCTGGCCGCTGAGATAGATCACCGTCGCTTCGACCAGGCGATCGATCAGCTCGCCGAAGCCGTCCGGATCGGCAAAGGCCCAGGCTTTCACCGTCGCGAAATCACGGCTGGTGCCGCCCTCGACCATGTAACTTGCCACCGTCCAGGGAGCGCCAGCAAAACCGATCAGCGCCGTCGTTCCCGGCAACAGCGCCGCGACCCGACCGACCGTTTCGAAGACGGGCGCGACACGGCCAGGGAACGCGTCGAGCGACAAGCGGCGCAGCTCGGCGGCGCCGCGGATCGGCTCCAGCACCGGCCCCTCGCCCTCGCGGAACTGCACCTCCTGGCCAAGCCCATGCGCCACCACCAGGATGTCGGAAAACAAGATCGCCGCATCCATGCCGAAACGCTGCACCGGCTGCAGCGTCACCTCCGTGGCAAGCTCGGGCGTGAAGCACAGATCGAGAAAGCCCGGCACGCGCTGGCGCAGCTCGCGGTATTCCGGGAGATAGCGGCCCGCCTGACGCATCAGCCAGACCGGCGGCAGAGGCAGAGCCTCGCCCGCCAAAGCGCGCAGCAATGGCTTTCCCGCCGCACCACCCCTCGTTTCAGTGCCTGACTGGCTCAGATCCATCCGCGCCACGCCGCATCGACATGAACGATCCGAGCCCTTTTTGCCCTACGTTCATCCCTTCCTCTTACCCCTTCCTTTTTAGAATCTAAAGGTAGGGGTTAGAGGTTGGAGCGAGGATCATGGGGATTGTCGATTGCCAGTGTTCTATCCCGAGTTTCGTCGCTTTCTCCTGAAAGCGATCGCCAGAGGGTGTATAAAGTGGGACCGAACGACATCGAAGCGCGATAAATTGGCTGGGAAAAAGTGAAAAACGGGCTAGTGCAAGATGGGGATAGTTCGACCGGGCGGCGCGGTTGTCCCGGACTCCCGGAGCGGCCCCGGATTCTATCCCAGGGCATCGATCGGGTCACTTGCGCTAGGGTCGAGCGGGGACTGAATCGGGAATTTACCCGTGCCTGCGGATATCTGACGCTTCCCTCGCCACTTCTCCACAGCCCCCTCGGGACAAGCGCGTGAGCCGCTTTCATCTGCATCTTGTCTCGGATTCGACAGGCGATACCGTGCATTCGGTGGCACGCGCCTGTCTCGTGCAATTCGAAGGTGCCGAAGCGGTCGAGCATATTTGGTCGATGGTACGGACCAAGAGCCAGATCGAGCGGGTGATCGCCGGTGTCGAGGCCAATCCCGGCGTCGTGCTCTACACCCTCGTCAATGAGACATTGCGTGCGCCGCTTGTCGAAGGTTGCCGCAAGCTGCAAGCGCCCGCGATCCCGGTGCTGGATCCCGTCATCGGGGCGTTGGCAACGTATCTCGGCCGGCAAAGTCGCGGCCTGCCCGGCCAGCAGCATCTGCTTGACACCGAATATTTCCAGCGCATCGACGCCATGACCTTTGCGCTCAATCACGATGACGGTCAGTCGGCTTGGGGCATCAACGAGGCCGACGTGATCCTGGTCGGTGTCTCCCGTACTTCGAAGACGCCGACCTGCATTTATCTCGCCAATCGCGGCATCAAGGCGGCGAACGTGCCGGTCGTTCCGAGGATGAGCTTGCCGCCGGAGCTCTTCAGTGCAACACGGCCGTTGATTGTCGGTCTTACCAATGATCCGGAGCGGCTGATCCAGGTGCGGCGCAACCGCCTCACCTCGCTCCACCAGGAAGAAGGCACCGACTACACCGACATCGAAGCGGTGCGCGACGAAGTCGCGGCGGCGCGACGTCTCTTCGCCGAGCGTCACTGGCCAGTGATCGATGTGACGCGCCGGTCGATCGAGGAAACCGCCGCAGCGATCCTGAAGCTGATCGCGCGCCGCCACGGTCAGGACGGATGACAAGCCCTTCGGCGGTACCGCTGATCCTCGCTTCTTCCAGCCGCACGCGGGCACGCCTTCTCGAAGAGGCCGGCCTCAACGTCACATGCGATCCCGCCGCCATCGACGAGGCAGCAACGAAGGCGCGTTGTCGCGCCGAAGGCAGAGACGCCGCCGCCTGCGCTGCATCGCTTGCCGATGCCAAAGCGGCGTGCGTCGCCGAGCGCCATGAGGGCGCGCTGGTGATCGGCGCCGATCAGCTGCTGGTCGCAGGTGAAGACTGGTTCGACAAGCCGGAAGACCGTGTCGCGGCGCGTCGGCAGCTGCAGCGGCTGCGCGGACAACCGCATGAGCTGGTGACGGCCATCGCGGTCTGGCGCGGCAATCGACCGCTTTGGCGCCATATCGAGCGGCCGCGTCTCCTGATGCGCGATTTCAGCGACGATTTTCTCGATGCTTATCTCGCCGCTTCCGGCGACGGCATTCTTGCCTCGGTCGGCGCTTATCAGCTCGAGCATTTCGGGGCGCAACTCTTCGAGCGCATCGACGGCGATTATTTCGCGATCCTGGGCCTGCCCTTGCTGCCGCTGCTCGGCTTCCTGCGCGCGGCCGGTGCGGTGCGCCGATGATCCGCGCCGGGGTGATGGGCTGGCCGGTCGAGCATTCGCGCTCACCGGCGCTGCACGGCTTCTGGCTCGAACAGTATCGGATCGCGGGTGACTATGTACTGCTGTCGGTGCCGCCGGAGCGGCTCGAAGCGGCGCTGCGCGCGTTGGCTGCTGATGGATTTGCCGGCTGCAACCTCACTCTGCCGCACAAGGAACAGGCGCTTCGGCTGGTCGATCGCGCCGATGCGACGGCACGCCGCATCGGCGCCGTCAATACCATTGTCGTTGCTGCCGATGGCACCCTCGAAGGGCGCAACACCGACGCTTTCGGCTTTCATGAGAATCTGGTGACAACTGTGCCGGAATGGCGCGCCGCGGCCGGACCGGCGGTAGTTCTCGGCGCCGGCGGCGCAGCACGCGCCGTTGTCACTTCCTTGCTCGACCAGGGCGCGGCCGAGATCCGGCTCCTCAACCGTCACCGCGAGCGGGCCGACGCGCTTGCTGCGGCGCTCGGCGGACCGATTTCGGTGCTCGACTGGAAGGAACGCGCCGCGGCGCTGGATGGCGCGGCGCTTCTCGTCAATGCCACGAGCCTGGGTCAAGCGGGACAGCCGCTGCTTGCGCTTACGCTCGATGCTTTGCCGACAGGCGCGGTGGTCAATGACATCGTCTATGTGCCGCTGGAGACGCCGCTGCTGGCGGCGGCCCGTGCGCGCGGAAACAGCGCGGTAGACGGGCTCGGCATGCTGCTGCACCAGGCGCGTCCCGCCTTCGCCGCCTGGTTCGGCGTCATGCCCGAGGTCACGCCGGAATTGCGCCGGCGCATCATGGCGGGCCTGGCGCTGCGATGATCGTCCTCGGTCTCACCGGTTCGGTCGGCATGGGCAAGAGCACGGCGGCGGCGATGTTCCGGCGGCTCGGTGTCCCCGTTCATGACAGCGATGCGGC
>JASHUO010000753.1 GCA_030039975.1 Alphaproteobacteria bacterium | reverse complement strand
GTCAAAGCGGCCTGGGGCCTCACCATCCGCGACGGCTACGGCCAGACCGAAACCACCGCTCAGATCGGCAACAGCCCCAGGCAAACCGTGAAGCCGGGTGCGATGGGCCGGCCGCTGCCGGGCTACCGCGTCGCGCTCCTCGATGCCGAAGGCCGCGAAGCGGAAGAAGGCGAGATCTGCCTCCTGCTCGATCCGCGTCCCACCGGATTGATGCAAGGCTATCAGGGCGATGACGGCACGATCCTGCCGCTCGCAGGACCGGTCTACCGCACCGGCGATGTGGCGATGCGCGATGCCGATGGCTATTTCACCTATGTCGGCCGCGCCGACGACGTCTTCAAAGCCTCGGATTACCGCATCAGCCCTTTCGAGCTCGAAAGCGCCTTGATCGAGCATCCCGCCGTGGCCGAAGCGGCGGTCGTGCCCTCACCCGACCCGATGCGGCTCGCCGTGCCGAAAGCGTTCATCGCGCTGCGGGCGAACGCCAAGCCGGACCGCGCGACGGCGCTATCGATCTTCCGCCACCTCCGCGACAGCCTCGCCCCCTTCAAGCGCGTGCGGCGGCTCGAATTCGCCGAGCTACCCAAGACCATCTCCGGCAAGATCCGCCGCGTCGAGCTGCGCCGCGGCGAAGCCGAGTCACGCGCGCAAGATCGCCGCGCCGCGCTGGAATTCTGGGAGGAAGATTTTCCGGAGCTGAAGTAGGGCGGCAGAGCGGTAGTGCGTCCTTCGACAGGCTCAGGATGAGGACGCTTCTTTGTGGCTGGAAGATGCCACACTCGTTGCTCCTCATCCTGAGCTTGTCGAAGGACGCACTATGACCATGCAGCGGACTTACCCGTACCGTGCGACCTCTAGGAGGTTCCCGTCGGGGTCGCGGAAATAGACCGAAATCATCGGGCCGAGCGCGCCGTGGCGCGGCACCGGGCCAAGCTCGACCGTAACGCCGCATTCCTCCAGATGCGCCAGCAGCTCTTCGATCGGCTGCTCCGTGATCAGGCAGAAATCGCCGGCGCCGACGGTGGGATGCGTCGCCTTGGGCTCGAACTCCTTGCCGGCGACATGGAGGTTGATCTTCTGCCGGCCGAAAGCGACCGCGGTCGGGCCGCGCCCGCCCGGCGGTGGCACGATCTTCGCCCCCAGCACCAGCTCGTAGAAATGCAGGCTGGCGGCGAGGTCGCGCACCGTCAGCACGAAATGGTCGATGCGGTCGATCAAAATGCTCATTCCGCCGGCGCCGCTTCGACCGCCGCGACGCTGTCGCCGTCGCGCGGCAGGAACGCGCCCGCAGCGACGATGATGGCGGCGAACGCGCCGAGCACGACGAAGAGCCAGGCGAAATCGCCGGTGCGGTCATAGATGAAGGCGACGAGCGGCACGCCCAGCGATGCGACGCCGAGCGACAGCACGAATTTGGCGCCGAACGCGGTGGCGCGCCAGCGCCCCGGCGTGTAGCGCACGAGGAGCGCATTCTCGGTCGGCGTCACGATCGACATCAGCGAGAAGACGACCATGATGGCGGCGAACAGCGGCAGGTCGAACAGCCGGACCGTCGCCAGGAAAACCGGGATGGCCAGTGCCCAGCTCGCGACATAGACCCATTTCAGCGAGTAGCGATCGGCGAGCCAGCCGCCGAGCAGCGGCAGCACCATGCCTTCGGCAAAGACGAGGCTGGCAAAGCCGCCGGCGCCGAGCGTGCTGCCATGGGTGAGCCCGACGAGACGCTCCTCGAACAGCTTGGGCAGCGCCACGGTCATCGCCTGGGAGATGATGCCGGCAGCCAGCATGGTGACGGAGAGCGCGACGAAAGCGCGGCGGACATCGCCGCGCTCGGGCTCGGGCTGTGGCTTGACGTCGGTCTTGGCGGCGACCACCACGCCGCGCTGCACCAGCACCGCCAGCGCCAGGCCCATCACCACCACGATCGCGCCGGGCACCAGGAAAGCCGCGCGCCAGTCGATCCATTGCGTCAGCGCGCCGGCCAAAGCGGGCGCAATGCCGACGCCGATGCTGCCGAAAATCCCGTTCCAGCCCAGCACCCGGCCGCGATTTTGGGCATTGCGCACCAGCCAGGCGATGCCGACGGGGTGATAGATCGAGCCGAAGAGACCGACGAGGCCGAGCCCGACGGCAAGGCCGAGCGGCCCGGCCGCGCAGCCCGTCGCGATCGCGGCAAGCCCGCTGCCGACATAGAACAGCACCATCATGCGCTCGGCGCTCCAGTGATCGCCGAGCAACCCCGCCGGCAAAGCGCCGGCGCCGTAGAGCACCGTTCCGGGGAGCGACAGGAGCATCAGCTCGCCATAGCTGAGGTGAAAGCGCTGCCCGAGCGCGAGCACGACGGTCGGATAGAGCAGCATCAGCAGATGCGACAGCATATGCCCGACATTGGCGAAAACGAGAGCGATGCTGGCCGACCTCGTGCTCATCAGGCGCTCCAGGGGTGGTCCAGGACCAAAGCTGCCATGTCAGCCGCCATCCAGCAATCCGTCGGTCTCGCCTGCAGGGCTCCCCTGCGTCTCCTGCACCACCCAGTCGAGGAAGGCCGGATGGCCACCCACTACCGGGAGCGCCTCGATGCAGGGGCAATCATAGGAATGGAGCGCTTTGACGCGCTCCACCAGCGCCTCGAGGAGCGCCTCGGTGGTCTTCAGCACCAGCACCGCCTCCGTGCTGTCCTGCACGCGCCCCTCCCACCAATAGATCGAGCGCATGCCGGGCAGGATGTTGGCGCAAGCGGCAAGCCGCGCCTCGACCACGGCCCGGCCGATGCGGAAAGCCTCGTCGGCATCACCCGCCGTCGCATAGACAAACATTACTGCCATCTCAGCCTCCGCTCGTTAGCGCTTGGCCTTTCTACCGCTTCGCGATTACCATCGCTTCATCGCGCAATCGAGGGAGGGAGGCCCCGCGATGAGCGACATCCGCGTCACCCGTAAACCGGTGCCGAGCCCGGTGCAGCGCGCCTGGCTTCGGCGCGGGCTCGACCAGGCCGGCGGCAAGCTGCCGCTCTTCGATCGCGAGGGCCAGCAGATCGATCCCCGCACGATTCAGGCGTGCATCGAGCAGGGCTGGGCCGAGCCCTGGTTCAAAAACTCGATCAAGCCCGACTGGCTCGTTTGCCGGCTGACCGAAGCCGGCCGCAAGGTCGCTGCGCCGCGGGCGCCGCGACCGGCGCCGATAGCCGCGAAAATAGTCGAGATCGACCGCGCAAAGCTCTGATCTCACAGAAATTACCCGATCAGTGCAACTTCACCTCCGGCTCCGCGCCGCGGGACAGCCGGCGGATGAGCGAGGCGAGGAAGGTACGCCGCCCGCCATGCAGCGCGTATTCATGCATCTTGTAGAGCGAGCGATAGGTGAGCCGCGCGAGATAACCCTCGATGAACAGCTCCTTGCCCAGGACAAAGCCCATGAGATTGCCGATCGCGCCATGGCGCCCCAAAGAGACCAGCGAGCCGAAATCGCGGTAGCGATAGGGCTCGAGCGCGGCGCCGGCCAGGCGACGGCGCAACTGAGCGACCATGTGTGAAGCCTGTTGGTGCGCCGCCTGGGCGCGCGGCGGCACCGTCCCGGCTTCGCCCTCGCGCGGGCAGGAGGCGCAATCGCCGATGGCGAAGATGTCGGGGTCGCGCGTCGTCTGCAGCGTCGGCGTCACCACCAGCTGGTTGAGACGGTTGACCTCGAGGCCGTCGAGGTTCTTCAACACCTCCGGCCCTTTGACGCCGGCGCACCAGATGACGAGCTCGGAGGGAATGACATCGCCATTGCCGAGGACGACGCCGTCGGCGCGCAC
>JASHUO010000752.1 GCA_030039975.1 Alphaproteobacteria bacterium | reverse complement strand
CCGCTCGATGCAGGCCTCGAGCAGCTCGACCGGCGAAATCTCCTTGGCGCCGATCAGCCGGCGCAGCTCGACGGCCGGCGTGGCGAGCAGCGCGGTGCGATCAGTCATGGAGCAGCACCGTCATGAGTTATGACCTCCCGAGGCGACGCGGCGACAGCATCTCCGCCGTAACGCCGGCGGCGAGAACATGGTCGGGGAGCGGTAGCCCGCGGGCAAGCGCCGCACAAGCCTCGCCCATGGCGGCCGACGTCTGCATGCCGTAGCCGCCCTGAGCCGCGACCCAGAAGAAGCCCGCTGCGCGTGCGTCGAAGCCGCCGACCAGGTCGCCATCGCCGACGAAGGAGCGCAAGCCTGCCCAGCTGCGCGCCGGACGGCGGATCTCGAGCGTCGTGAACCATTCGATCCGATCGATGCCGGTCGCGATGTCGAGCTCTTCCGGCTGAACATCCTGAGGATCGACCGGATCGGCATTGGCTGGAGAGCCGAGCAACATGCCGGCCTCCGGTTTCATGTAGAAGCTCTCATCGGCGGCGATGAGCATCGGCCAGCGCGCCGTGTCCAGCCCCGGCGGCGCGGCAAAGGTGAAGGCCGAGCGGCGCTTGGGGACGAGGCCGAGGGGAGCGACCTGGGCCAGCGCCGCGAGCTTGTCGCACCAGGCGCCGGCGGCATTGATCAGGACCGGCGCACGACACTCGCCGATCCTGGTCTGGACGATCCAGTCGCCGCCGCCCATGCGCTCGATCGCCATGACCTCGGCATCGCAAAGGATCGTGCCGTGCGACCGGCGGATGCCGCGCAGAAAGCCTTGGTGAAGGCTATGAGCGTCGATATCCCTGGCATCCGGCTCATAGAGCGCGGCGACGATGCGATCACGGCGCAGCACCGGGATCATGTCGCTGGCACCGGCGGCGTCGATCGGGAAAGCGCGCGCGCCCGCCTCCAGGAGATGCTCCTGCCCAGCCTCCGCCACGGTCAGTGTGCCGCGCGGCGAGAGGATCGGATGCTCGGCGAAACCCGCGGGCGGCGTTTCGAAGAAGGCCCGGCTGGCGCGGGTGAGAGCGCGGACCTGAGGGGTGCCGTAGGTCTCCATGAACATGGCGGCCGAGCGGCCGGTTGAGTGATAGCCGGGCTGACTCTCGCGCTCGAGCAGCACGACCGTGCCGTGCGGAGCGAGCCAATAGCCGATCGACGCACCGGCTATGCCACCGCCGACAATCAGGAAGTCCGCTTTCATGGCCCGATTCCGCTGCTGTCACCAAGGGGCGACGGCCAGTCCAGTATGGCTTTGGGCCGCCATCCGGAACTATCATATATGAGAAACCGGATTCTCATATATGAGAATTAGCGATAGCTGCCCCATATCATGCGCGTGCCTCGCCCCTCCCCTGTATCCGATCCTGCCCCGGCCATCGACCGGGCCGATGTCGGCGCCCGGTTGCGCCGCCGCCGCCAGGCGAACGGCCTCACCCTCAAGGAGTTGTCCGAACGTTCGGGCGTCACGCTGTCGATGATCTCCAAGGCGGAACGGGGCGAAGTCGCGCTCACCTACGATAAATTCGCCGCTCTCGCCCGGGCGCTCGGGATGGACTTCCGCGATCTCTTCGGCCAGGCCGACGAGACGAGTGCGGCCGGCGGCGTGTCCTTCACGCCGGCCGGGCAGCATGTGCTTTATCGCAGCGGCAATTACGGCTACGGCATGCTCGCCACCGATCTGACGGGCAAGCGGATGGTGCCGATGCGCGCCACCATCAGCGCGCGCCGCGTCGAGGATTTCGCCGATTACATCCGTCATCCCGGCGAGGAGTTCGTCTATCTCCTGACCGGCGAGCTCCGAATCTGTTTCGAGGATGGCCGCGAAGCGGTGATGCAGCCCGGCGACAGCCTCTATTTCCACAGCAGCACGGGGCACATCTATTTGTCGGTCGGCGCGGGCGATGCGGAAGCGATCATCGTCTGCACCGACGAAACGGGCGAGAAGAAGGGACTGGTGTAACGGTGGAAGCGTACACGCCTTACGCATCGTACCAAATCGTCGCCGCCCCACCTCACCCTTCCGCTGCTAGCGCAGCGGGTCCCTCCCTCTCCGCCCCTAAGGGGCGGAGAGGGTTGGGGTGAGGTGGGGTCGCGGACCTGTACCGGTTGACGCTAGCGCCTCGTCGCGAGGCACAGAGAGCAAGGACACCATCATGCGCATTTTCAGCGGGGCGCTCGCGACCGAGACCAACACCTTCGGACCGATGCCGACCAGCGTGCGGTCCTTCCATGAGCGCGGTTATTTCCGCGCCGGCGAGCATCCGAACCAGATGCAGATGCATAGCGGGCCGCTCTGGGCGGCGCGGCTGCATCGACGACCGGACTGGACGCTGATCGAAGGGATGGTCGCGGCGGCCGTGCCCAATGGCCTCGTCACGCGCCCGGCGTATGAAGCCCTGAGAGACGAGCTGCTGCGCGACCTGCAGCAGGCACTCCCCGTCGACCTCGTGCTGCTCGGTCTGCACGGCGCCATGGCGGCGGAGGGTTATGACGATCCGGAGGGCGATCTGCTCGGCCGCATCCGCCGCATGGTCGGCCCGGCGACGATCATCGGCGCGACCCTCGATCCGCACTGCCATATGAGCGCGGCGATGTGCGCGAACGCCGATCTTCTCATCTGCTGGAAGGAATACCCGCACACGGACATCCTCGAGCGCGCCGAAGACTTGCTGCGGCTTTGCCTGGCGATGAGGGAAGGCGGGCTGAAGCTCGGGCTCACGCTGGTCGATACCGGCATCGTCACCAAGATCCACACCTCGCAGGGCGAGGGCCGCAAACTCGTCGATCGCGTGTCAGCGCTCGAAGGGCGCGACGGCATCCTATCCGTGTCGATCGTGCATGGCTTCTCCTGGGGCGATGTGCCGGACATGGGGACCAAGGTTCTCGTCTATAGCGATGCGGCGCTCGATCCCGACGGCGCCAGGCGTGAAGTGCTGGCGCTGGCGCTCGCTCGGGAGATCGTCAGGCTGAAAGAGGCTTTCACCCCTCGCGGCCTTGGCATTGCGCAGGCGCTGGACGAGGCGGCGGCGACCGCAGGACCGGTGGTGATCGCGGACGGCGCAGACAATGCGGGCGGCGGCGCGCCCAGCGATTCGACCTACTTTCTGCGCGCGCTGCTCGAACGCAAGATGGACGCGTGTCTCGGTCCGCTGTGGGACCCGGCGGCGGCCGCCCTCGCCTTCGATGCCGGGACCGGAGCCCGATTGGATCTGCGCGTCGGCGGCAAGGTTTGCCCGCTGTCCGGCGACCCCGTGGATGCGCGCTGGACGGTCGCAGCGCTGAAACGCGACATGGTGATGACGGGTCTCGCCGGCGTTCCCGCCAAATTGGGCGACTGCGCTCTGATCACGTCCGGCGGCGTCGATGTCGTCCTGACCTCGATCCGATGCCAAGGCTTCAACATCGATTTCTTCACCCAGCTCGGCTGCAATCCGGCGACGAAGAAAGTCGTGGTCGTGAAATCGTCACAACATTTTCAGGCGTCGTTCTCGAAGATCGCCGCCCGCATCCTCTATTCCGACGCACCGGGCGTGGTAACGGGCAACCTCAAGACGCTGCCGTTCCGCAACGTGCGGCTCCCGCGCTGGCCACTGACGGAGCCGGGGCCGGTCGAGGTGTTGGCCAATCTCGGCCCGCGGGGCGAGCGCGCTGCTGCGGGGCGGTATTAGGGTAGAGGTATTTTCAACCCCTGTTCCGCCGTTCCCGCGAAAGCGGGAACCCAGGAAGAAGTGCTCCGCCTATCGAGTTCGAGGCACTGGATGCCCGCTTTCGCGGGCAAGGCGAAAGGCGGCGGTGCGCGAGATTTGCACACTCGTGCAGGACAGTAGCAAACAACCTTAAGCGATCTTAAGGCTCGCCCCAGACGCAGGGCGGCCATAGACATTGATCAATGGCGACTCGTTGCAGGTCATGGTCCAATGTCGGCGCAAAGCACGAGGCGGATCATGGCATTTACCATCGAAGTGAACGGCGTGGAGCGGACCGTCGATGTCGACGGCGAGATGCCGCTGCTCTGGGTCTTGCGCGATGTGCTCGACCTCAAGGGCAGCAAATATGGCTGTGGCGCCGGTTTGTGTGGCGCCTGCACCGTGCATCTCGATGGTGAACCGACGCGTTCCTGCCTGACGCCGATCTCGCGCGTGGGAACGGCGAAGGTCACCACCATCGAAGGCATCGGCGAGACGCTGCTCGGCCGGCGCGTTCAAAACGCCTGGCTCGATGTCGATGTGATGCAGTGCGGCTATTGCCAGGCGGGACAGATCATGTCGGCGGCCGCGCTGCTGGCGAAGACGCCGCGTCCCAGTGACCGCAACATCGACAGCGCCATGACCGGCAATGTGTGCCGCTGCTGTACCTATCCGCGCATTCGCGCCGCGATCAAGAAGGCCGCCGGATTGAGCACGGCCGATGCGAGGATGCCATGACCCGCTTCGCCGGCCTGTCCGCTGCGGCGGCACGGCGCAGCGATGGCGCCCTACCCTCGCGCCGTGCTTTCCTCAAGACCGGCGCCGCGGTCGGCGGCGGCCTGCTCTTGCACGCGGTTCTGCCCGGTTTGGCGCGCGCGGCCAGCGCCGAATCCGAGGCGCAGGGCGCGGCGATGCTCAACGCTTTCGTCTCGATCGCGCGGGATGGCAGCGTGACGATCGTCGCGAAGAACCCGGAGATCGGCCAAGGCGTCAAGACGATGCTGCCGATGCTGATCGCCGAGGAGCTCGATGTCGATTGGCAGGATGTGCGCACCGCGCAAGCGGATCTCGATACCGAGAAATACGGCCGGCAAGTGGCCGGCGGCAGCATGGCGACGCCGCTCAACTGGGAACCGCTGCGCCGGGTCGGTGCCGCGGGGCGGCAGATGCTGGTTGCGGCGGCGGCGCAAAGCTGGGACGTTCCGGCCGATGAATGCAGCACCGCGCAGGGCGTCGTGCACCATGCCAAAAGCGGGCGGAAGCTCGGCTATGGCGCCCTGGTCGAAAAGGCCGCGGCACTGCCGGCGCCGGATCTCGCCAGCGTCCGGCTGAAGGACCCGAGAGACTTCAAGATCATCGGTCAGCCCTTGCCGGGCGTGGACGATCCGCTCGTGGTGGCGGGAAAGCCGCTGTTCGGCATCGATGTCGCCGTGCCGGGAATGCTCTACGCGGTGTTCCAGAAATGCCCGGTGTTCGGCGGCAAAGTGGCGAGCGCGAATACCGATGCGATCAAATCCCTGCCCGGCGTGCGCGCGGCTTTCGTGGTCGAAGGCGGCGACAATCCGCAGGGCCTCGTCGGCGGCGTCGCCATCGTCGCCGATAGCTGGTGGGCGGCAAGCTCCGCCCGCGACAAGCTTCAGGTGACGTGGAACGAGGGACCGACCCGCACGCAGAGCAGCGCCGGTTTCGCCAGCGCCGCTGCGGCGCTGGCCAAGAGCGCGCCGCAACACGCGCTGCGCCGCGACGGCGATCCGGGAGCAGGGTTCGCGCGCGCCGCGCAGGTGATCGAGGCGAGCTACACCTATCCCTTCCTCGCCCACATCGATCTCGAGCCGCAGAACTGTACGGCGCATGTCCACGACGGCAAGGTGGAGATCTGGGCACCGACGCAGAATCCCGCCCCCGGGGCGCTGCTCGTCGCCGCGACCTTAGGCATCAGCGAAAGCGACGTCATCGTCCATATGACGCGCGTCGGCGGCGGTTTCGGGCGGCGCTTGCGCAATGACTTCATGGTCGAGGCCGCGTTCATCGCCAAGACCGTCGGCGCGCCGGTGAAGCTGCTGTGGAGCCGCGAGGACGACGTCCAGCATGATTTCTACCGGCCCGCCGGCTTTCATTTCCTCAAGGGCGGCGTCGACGCGGACGGCAAGCTGGTCGCGCTCAGCGATCATTTCGTGACCTTCGGCCATGGCGAGCGCGTCGCCGACGCGGCCGGCATGGACGCGAGCGAATTTCCGGCCGGGCTCGTGGCGAATCTCGACTATGGCCTGTCGCTCATGCCGCTGGGCGTGCCGACGGGACCGCTGCGCGCCCCTGGGGCCAACGGCATCGCCTTCGTCTTTCAATCCTTCCTCGACGAGCTTGCCCATGCCGCCGGCCAGGATCCCGTCGACTTCCACCTCGCCGTGCTGGGCGAGAAGGGAGATCCCGGGCGCGACTTCGATACGAGCCGGTTGCGGGGCGTGATCGAGCTCGTGGCCGAGAAATCCGGCTGGGCGAATCGACACAAGCTGCCGAAGGGAACCGGGATGGGCATCGCCGCCTATTTCTGTCATCTCGGCTATTTCGCGGAAGTCGTCCAGGCGACGGTGGCGCCTTCGGGTGCGGTGAAGGTGGACAAGGTGTGGGTTGCCGGCGATGTCGGCAGCCAGATCATCAATCCCAGCAATGCCGAGAACCAGGTGCAAGGAGCGGCGCTCGACGGGATCGGCGCGGCGCTCGGCCAGGCGATCACCATCGATAAGGGGCGCGTCGTCGAGGCCAATTTCGATACGGTGAAGCCGTTGCGCATGCGTCAGGCGCCGCCGGTGGAAGTGCATTTCCGCATCACCGACCATCGGCCGACCGGTCTCGGCGAGCCGGCGCTGCCGCCGGTCATTCCGGCGCTGTGCAATGCCCTCTTCGCGGCGACGGGCAAACGGGTTCGCAGCCTGCCGATCAACAACGCAGAGCTGAAGTGGAGTTAGCGCGCTGCGCGCGACGGCTTGATTTGCATCAACAACGGGCTGCCGGCAAAGACGTATTGTTCTTCAGCGGCGTTTACGCCGTTGGAGGCACGCATGCGCAAGCTCAACGTCATCTTGGGCGCTGCCATCCTGTCGATGGTGGTCGCCGCCAGCCCGGCGATCGCTCAGCATGGCGGCGGAGGCGGCGGTGGCTGGCATGGCGGCGGCGGCTGGCATGGCGGCGGCGCGTGGCACGGCGGCGGCTGGCATGGGGGTGGCTGGCATGGCGGCGGCTGGCATGGCGGCGTCTATTTCGGCGCTGGTCCCTATTGGGGCTGGGGCCCGGGGTGGTGGGGCTATCCCTACGCTTACGGCTACCCCTATCCCTACGCTTATCCCGCTCCCGCCTACGCCGCTCCCGCGCCCTATGCCTATCCGGCCGCGCCGGCACCGACGGCACCGGCGCCGAGCGTCTGGTACTACTGCCAGTCCAGCAGGGCCTATTACCCCTATGTGCAGTCTTGTGCGGAAGGCTGGCAGCAAGTGCCCGCACAGCCGGCGCATTAGACCGCGCCGCAGAGCCGCGGTCGCGTTCTAGTAGTGAATCTCGTATTCGGCTTGCCAGCGCAGCGTGGTGCGCGGCACCGCCGAGGTCAGGCCGAAGAGCACGCCGCCATTCCATTCCAGCGTGCCTGGTCCGATATTGAAGATCTTGCCGAAGAGCTGCGGCCCGCCGCGCTCGTCCTGTTGGCTCCAGCTGGCGAAATGGCCGAAGGGGCCGGGCTGGCCGTAGACCTGAACTCCCGGCTCGAGGGCGAATTGGCGGCCAAACTGCACCGTCCAGGCCTCGATGCGCGTCTCGAGAGCGTAGAGGAAGACCGGACGGCCGGACGCGTGATCGCCGAGATCCTTGGCGAGGAAGAGATTGACCGAGGTGCTGGTGCCCCAGAAATCCTTGCGCAGCACC
>JASHUO010000751.1 GCA_030039975.1 Alphaproteobacteria bacterium | reverse complement strand
TGCGGCTGCTCATCGATCACCGCACGCCGGCCGAGGAGCTCGACCGCAATGCCGCGCTGTCGCCGGAGGTGCTGCGATTCGCCGCGCAAACCGTAGAGGTGGTCGGACCGGCGACGCGGGCGCCGGGACCGGTGGGACGGGCGAGGGCGTTCATCCGCGTCCGGCTCTCCGCCGTGCCGGCCGGCGGCAAGGCGCCGGTGGCGATGGCGATGCCCGATTTCCCGACGCGCGCGCCGGTGCTTTTGGGCGAGGCGGCGCGATGACCGCCGAGGCGCTGCAACGCACCGAGCCGGCGATGCCGGCGGAAGACGCGGCGCTGCTCGACGGCATCGACATCGATGCGATCCTGGCGCCGCTGTCGGGCGAGCAGCCGGCTGGCGCATCGTTGCGCTTTGCCGGCGATTACGACTGGATTCGCGAGGCGCGGCGCGAGGAGGATGCCAGCCTGCCGCAAGGCGTCTGGCAGAGCGAGCTGAAGCGCGCCAATTGGGACGAGGCGGTGCGCCTGTGCGCCGAGGCGCTGGCACAGCGCTCGAAGGACGTCCAGATCGCCTATTGGCTGCTCGAAGCGCTGATCCATCGCGATGGATTCGCCGGCATTCCCGTCGGCCTCGGCGCCATCATCGGCCTCTGCAACGCCTTTTGGCCCCACCTCCATCCCGAGATCGAAGGCGGGGATCTCGCCTATCGCATCGCGCCGTTCGAATGGGCCAATGCGCATCTCCCGCCGGTGATCTATCGGCTGGCGCTTACCCAGCCAGGGATCGTCACGCCCGAGGTCTACGCCTGGGAGCACTACGCCAATGCGCTGCGCCTCGAGCAGATCCAGAAGGCGCATCCCAGCGCCAAGCCGCCGGCCGGCATCCGGCTGGCCGAGGTCGAGGCCGCCATGGCGGCGACGCCGTCAGCCTTCTACCGCGGCGTCCTGCGCCGACTCGACTCGGCCCTGGCCCTGCTTGGCGATCTCGATCATGTGCTCGGCGAGCATTGCGGCAAGGAGGCGCCGAGTCTCGCCGGCTTGCGCGGCGCGCTCGTCAGTATCCGGGGCCTGGTGCAGACCGTGCTGCGCAACAGAGGAGAGGTGCCGGCCATGGCGGAACAGAGCAAACCGGCGCCGGCCTCGACAGTGGCGGAGGAAGCGCCGCCGCCACCGGTTACCGATGACGGCATCATCCGCGACCGCGAGCAGGCCTACCATTTGATCCTCGAGGTCGCCGAGTTTCTCGCGCGCACCGAGCCGCACAGCCCGACTCCGTATCTGCTGCGACGCGCCTACTCCTGGGGGATGATGCCGCTGCACGAGCTGCTCAGCGAGATGACTCGCGGGCGAAACGATCTTGCCGCGCTGTTCGAGCTGCTCGGAATGCAGCATCGCTAGGACTATTGCTGCGTTACTGGATGACGATATTGAGACGATAGATGAAAACGCTGCGACAACATAATCATCGAGTTCGCCACAATCCACTTGATTGAGTAGAGCGAATCATTTTAACTCGCTAGGCGCTGGAGACAGGTACGAGAGGGCACTTCGCACATGGCCGAAAGCACGCAACACAAGCTCGACCGCGTCCGTCCGCCGCGGGTGCAGATCACCTATGACGTCGAGATCGGCAACGCGATCGAGAAGAAAGAGCTTCCGTTCATCGTCGGCATTCTCGCCGACCTTTCGGGCAAGCCGGTCGAGGCGCTGCCGCCGGTCAAGGACCGCAAATTCGTCGAGATCGACCGCGACAATTTCAACGACGTGCTGGCCGCGATCGAGCCGCGATTGGCGTTCCGCGTGCCCAACAAGCTGGTCAAGGACAGCAAGGACCAGCTGAATATCGAGCTCACCTTCAAGAACATGGACGATTTCGGCCCGGTCGAGATCATCAACCAGATCCCGGCGCTGAAAAAGCTGTTCGACGGGCGCCAGCGGCTGCGTGATCTGCTGACCAAGCTCGACGGCAACGACAATCTCGACGCGCTGCTCAAGGACGTCATCAGCAGCACCGAAAGCCAGGCCGCGCTCAAGAAGGATCTGGGCGAGGGCGGCAAATAGACCCCCACCTCGTAAACCGGCTCAGCGAGGAGAGACAAGCACATGGCTGAGGAAACCCAGGCGCAGGGCGGCAACGGCGCGGCCCCGGCGACCCTGCTCGACAAGATCATCGTCGAAGGCAAGCTCGCGCGTGACGAATCGCAGCGCGAATACGCCCGCGACCTCGTCGGCGAATTCGTTCACGACGTGCTCGCCGAGGGCGGCACGGTCAAGGCCGATGTCGCCGAAGCGATCAACGACCGCATCGCCGAGATCGACGATCTCCTGAGCGCGCAGCTCAACGAGATCCTCCACCATCCCGATTTGCAGCGGATGGAAGCCTCGTGGCGGGGCCTCAACTACCTCGTCATGAACACCGAGACCAGCACCGGGCTCAAGCTTCGCCTGCTCAACATCACCAAGGCGGAGGTGTTCAAGGATCTCGATAAGGCCGTCGAGTTCGATCAGAGCGCGCTGTTCAAGAAGGTGTACGAGGAGGAATACGGCACCTTCGGCGGTCATCCCTACAGCATGCTGGTGGCCGATTACGAGTTCGGCCGGCATCCGCAGGACACGCAGCTGCTGCAAAAGATCGCCAGCGTCGCAGCAGCGGCGCATGCGCCCTTCATCGCCGCCGCGAGCGCGCGCCTCTTCGACATGGACAGCTTCACCGAGCTCGGCATACCCCGCGATCTCGCGAAGATCTTCGAGAGCCTTGAGCTCGTCGCCTGGCGCTCGTTCCGGGAAAGCGAGGATTCGCGCTATGTCACGCTGGCGCTGCCGCACATCCTGCTGCGCCTTCCCTACGGCCCCAACACGGTGCCAGTCGAAGGCATGAACTTCGTCGAGGACACCGACGGCCGCGACCACGCCAAATATCTCTGGGGCAACGCCGCCTGGGCGCTCACCACGCGCATCACCGACGCCTTCGCCAAGCATGGCTGGACCGCGGCGATCCGCGGGGTCGAGGGCGGCGGCAAGGTCGAAGGCCTGCCGGCGCACACCTTCCTCACCGATGAAGGCGATGTCGCGCTGAAATGCCCGACCGAGATCGCCGTCACCGACCGCCGCGAGAAGGAGCTGAGCGATCTCGGCTTCATCACGCTGGTGCACTGCAAGGGCACGGACTACGCCGCTTTCTTCGGCGCCCAGACCACCAACAAGCCGAAGATCTACAATCTCGCCACCGCGAACGCCAACGCCGCGCTCTCGGCGCGGCTGCCTTACATGCTCAACGCGTCGCGCTTCGCGCATTACATCAAAGTCATCATGCGCGACAAGATCGGCTCCTTCATGACCAAGGAGAACGTGCAGAGCTATCTCAACACCTGGATCATCGACTACGTCCTCGGCAAGGACGATGCCGGCCAGGATCTGAAGGCGAAATACCCGCTGCGCGAAGCGCGCGTCGACGTCTTCGA
>JASHUO010000750.1 GCA_030039975.1 Alphaproteobacteria bacterium | reverse complement strand
ACCGATACCATCCTCTGGCACGGCTCGGTCGGCGCGATGCTCGGCGTCGCCGATGCCAGCGCTGTCGGCACCGGGCGCGCACTGGCCGGCCGGCTCAATCCGGACGATTTGCTGCTGCGCCAGCAGCGCCTCAACGCCCATTGGACGCGGCGCACCACCTATGACTGCGAGTTCCGCGTCCGCGCCGAGAATGGCGGCTTCGCCTGGGTGCATGATCGCGGCACCGCGGTTTTCGACGCTAATGGCCGGCCGGTTCGCATGCACGGCGTCTGGCGGCTCATCACCGGCCGCAAGGCGCAGGAGCTGCGGCTCGAGCACGCCGCCAATTACGACGACCTCACCGGCCATTTCAACAAAAAGCGGCTGCGCGAGGCGCTCGATCACATCGTCTCTTCGAGCCTGCGCTCGGGCGCCGCTGGCGCTTATCTCGCCATCGGCATCGACAAGCTCACCGCGGTCAATGATGCGCTCGGCTACGAGGCCGCGGATGCGGTGATCGTCGCCGTCGGCCAGCGGCTTGATCGCTGCCTCAGGGTCAGCGACGTGATCGGCCGCGTCGGCGGCGACCGCTTCGGCATCGTCCTCGCCAACTGCCCCGAGGAGCATGTCGCGGTCGCGGCGGAGAAGATCCTGGCGGCGGTCAGCCATTCGCCGGTGATGACCGCATCCGGTCCTGTCTATGTCACGGTGTCGATTGGCAGCGCCACCTTCCCCGAGCAAGCCAAGACCTCCTACGAGGTCATGACCCGCGCCGAGACCGCGCTCGCCGAGGCGAAGCGCGCCGGCCGCAATTGCAGCATTCCCTACCGCCTCTCGGACGAGCAACGCCGCCAGCATCGCATGGGCATGGCGCTGGGCGAGCGCGTGCAGCGCGCGCTGCGCGACCGCCGGCTCATCTTCGCCTATCAGCCGGTGGTCGACGCCGATAGCGGCGCGGTCGACTACTATGAATGCCTGCTGCGCATGCAGGCCGAGGACGGCACGATCGTCGCCGCCGGCGAATTCGTGCCGATCATCGAGCAGCTCGGCTTCATCCGCGTCATCGATCGCTACGTGCTGGAGCGCGCGGTGGCGGAAGTGGCGGCGCATCCCGGCATCCGCCTCGGCTTCAACATCTCCGGCCTCACCGCCACCGATTATTCCTGGCTGCGCGCCATCAGCACCTTGCTCAAAGGCGAGGCCGATGTCGCCAGCCGTCTCGTCGTCGAGATCACCGAGACGGCGGCGCTGCACGACATCGAGGAATCCGCGCGCTTCGTCGGTGCTTTGCGCGAGCTCGGCTGCCGCATCGCGCTCGACGATTTCGGCGCCGGCTTCACCTCGCTGCGCCACTTGCAGGCGCTCGCCGTCGACACCGTCAAGATCGACGGCTCTTTCGTGCGCAATCTCGGCCAGAACTACGACAACCAGGTCTTCCTGCGCCATCTCGTCGGCCTTGCCAACGGGCTCGGCCTCAGCACGGTTGCGGAATGCGTCGAGACGGCGCAAGAGGCCGCGATCCTGCGCCGCGAAGGCGTCGGCCTGCTGCAAGGCTACTTCTTCGGCAAGCCTTCGATCGAGCAGCCCTGGCTGCACCAGGCCACCGCCGCTTCTCTCGAAGCTCAGACGGGCTGACCGCCCGCTACTCCTTCTTCTCCTTGCTCAGCGCGTCGATCTGATGCTGCAGCGCGTTGAGCTTGTCGGTCAGCTCCTTGAGGCTCGCCTCGGCGGCCGCCGGCTCGGCCGGCTTTTCCGCCGGCGGCGTCGGCGCGGTAGGGAAGGGCGAGAACATCTTCATCGTCTTCTCGAACAGTGCCAGATTCTGCTTTCCCATCTCCTCGAGCGGGCCGAAGGGGAAGAGGCCGCCGAACGCGTCCTGCAGGCTCTTCCTCATCTGCTCTTGATTGCGGGCGAAGGTGGTCATGGCGTGCTCGAGATAGCGCGGCACCAGCCATTGCATCTGATTGCCGTAGAGGCCGATGAGCTGCCGCAGGAAGCTGATCGGCAGCAGATTCTGCCCCTTCTGCTCCTCCTCGACGATGATCTGGGTGAGCACCGCGCGGGTGATGTCCTCGCCCGTCTTGGCGTCGTTGACGACGAATTCGCGCCCTTCCTTAACCATGTGCGAGAGGTCGTCGAGCGTCACATAGCTGCTCGTCGCCGTATTGTAGAGCCGGCGATTGGCGTATTTCTTGATGATTACCGGTGGCACCTGTGCGCCGGCCTGGTCGTCCATGGTCGCGTCCCCGCCGCATCCGCGCGATGCGGCTACTGGTGAAAAATCAAGCATAGCAGCATTCCGCTAAAGACGCTCCACCCTCCACAAGGGGGGCGCCTGCTGGCCTTTGTCCGGGGGCGCCGATATACTCCGCCGCCATGGCGGAACCGCCGGAACTTGCCAACCTGGCCAAGAGGTATCTCGACCTATGGCAGGAGCAGCTGATCGCCATGGCCGCCGACCCCGATCTCGCCGAGAGTCTGGCCCGGCTGCTGGCGGGCCTCGTTCCCGCCCCGTGGCCGCCTCGATCGGACCCTGCCGCTGATGCCGCCGCTGCGCCTGGGGCCACGGCCGCTGCCCCTTCACCTGGCCAGCGCGGCGACGCTGTGGATGAGCTCACGCGCCGCCTTGCCGCTGCTGAGCAACGGATTGCTGCCCTGGAGGCCCGAGCTCGCCGAGGCGGGGAACGCGCTGCGCCAAAGCCTCGCCGGCATCGCCCCTGAAGCCTTCGCCGCCGCCGTCGACGCCGAGCTGCGCACCCGCGGCGACTGCTTCCTCTCCGGCCTCGAGCGCTATCGCCGCCACCCCTATCGCCGCGCCGAAGCCGAGCTGCCGGTGCTGTGGCAGGAAGGCGCGACGCGGCTCGTCGATTATCGGCCGGCGGGGGGCGCGCCGGTGTTGGTGGTGCCGTCGCTCATCAACCGCGCGTACATACTCGACCTCGGCCCCGACAAGAGCCTGTTGCGCTTCCTCGCGGCCGCGGGCCTGCGCCCGCTCCTCGTCGATTGGGGCAAGCCCGGCGCGCTCGAGCGCGGCTTCGATCTTACCGATTATGTCGCCGGCCGGCTCGACCGTGCCGCCGAAGCCGCGGCGGCGCTCGGCGCGCCCTTTGCCGTGCTCGGCTACTGCATGGGCGGGCTCCTGGCGCTGGCGCTGGCCGAGCGCCGGCCCGCGCTTGTCGCGGCGCTGGCGCTGCTGGCGACCCCCTGGGACTTCCACGCCGAGCGGGCCGGCCAGGCCCGGCTGGTGGGTGAGATCGCCGAGCCGCTGGCGCGCAGCTTCGCGCTGCTCGGCGAGGTACCGGTCGACATGCTGCAGCTGCTCTTCGCCGCGCTCGACCCCTTGCTCGCGCTGCGCAAATTCTCGCGTTTCGCCATGCTCCGGCCCGGC
>JASHUO010000749.1 GCA_030039975.1 Alphaproteobacteria bacterium | reverse complement strand
CGGCACTTGGGCTTTGGGTATGCCGTCTTCGGTGTAGCCGTTGACGTCGGGCGAGTTGGGCGCTTTGAAATCGGGACCGACGGTACAGCCCGCGAGCAGCGCAACAACGCTCGCAGCGGCGAGGAGACGGCGGCAACGGCGCCCTCGGAAATCGGGAGCACGCGAATCGAGCGTCATCGACAGAATCTCCTCAAATGAAATGCGTGGCGCGCTGACCTAACGGACTGTCAGTCGCCCAGGGCCGGTGCATGCTAGAAGGGTGTTAGGCTGTACCGCAAACAGTATCGGTTTCGTTACCGAATTATGTAGCGCGCAAAAGGATCGTACGTTGTCCCGCGCCGGAGCGGCGTTTCCGCTTGGAGCGCCGACTCCAATCCCCTAAGGTTCGCGCCGTCATGCTCCCCGCCGATTCCCGCCGCCGACGCCTGTCACGACCCGAAGCCACCGCAGACGAGCCGCCCAGCGACAGGCTGGCGCAAACCACCTGCTACATGTGCGCCTGCCGCTGCGGCATCAACGTGCACTTGAAAGACGGGCACATTCGCTACATCGAGGGGAATCGCCGCCATCCCGTCAATCGCGGCGTGCTCTGCGCCAAGGGCTCGGCGGGAATCATGCAGCACTACTCCCCGGCGCGGCTGAGAAAACCTCTGCTACGTGTCGGCGAGCGCGGCAAAGCCGAATTTCGCGAGATCGAATGGGAAGAGGCGCTGGCGACGGCGGCGCGCTGGCTCGGCGATATCCGCGCCAGCGATCCGCGCAAGCTCGCCTTCTTCACCGGCCGCGACCAGTCGCAGGCGCTCACCGCCTGGTGGGCACAGCAGTTCGGCACGCCCAACTATGCCGCGCATGGCGGGTTCTGCTCCGTCAACATGGCAGCAGCCGGGCTCTATTCTATCGCCGGTTCCTTCTGGGAGTTCGGCGAGCCCGATTGGGAGCATGCGCGCTATTTCCTGCTCTTCGGCGTGGCCGAGGACCATGATTCCAATCCGATCAAGATCGGCCTCAACCAGCTCCGGCAGCGCGGCGCGAAGATCGTCTCGGTCAATCCGGTGCGCACCGGCTATTCCGCCATCGCCGATGAATGGCTCGGCATCCGCCCCGGCACCGACGGGCTGTTGGTCTTCGCGCTGATCCACGAGCTGCTGCGCCTCGAGCGCGTCGATCTCGACTTCCTCGTCCGCTACACCAACGCGCCCTGGCTCGTGCTGAACCAGCCCGGCAGCAGCGAGGACGGGCTCTTCGCGCGCGACCGCGACGGCCGCGTTCTCGCCTGGGACCGCCGCAGCAACAGCGCGGTCGACGCCCAGCTTCCCGACATCGCCCCAGCGCTCGCCGGCGAGGTGACGCTCGCCGATGGCCGGCGCGCCGTGCCGGTCTTCCAGCGCCTCGCCGAGCGCTATCTCGATACGCAATATGCGCCGGACGCGGTGGCGCCGCGCTGCGGCATCGCCGCCGAGACCATCCGCCGCATCGCGCACGAGCTCGCCACCACGGCCTTCGAGCAGGAGATCGTGCTCGAGCAGCCCTGGACGGATTGGGCGGGGCGCCGGCATGAGCGCATGGTCGGACGGCCGGTCGCCATGCATGGGATGCGCGGCATCTCCGCTCATTCGAACGGCTTCCACACCTGCCGCGCCATCCATGTGCTGCAGATGCTGCTCGGGGCCATCGATACGCCGGGCTCGTGGCGCTACAAATCCCCCTATCCCCGACCGCTGACGCCGGCGATGAAGCCCACCGGGCATGCGCACCAGGTGGCGCCCGGCACGCCGATGCCGGGACCGCCGCTCGGCTTTCCCTTCAGCCCCGAGGATCTGCTGGTCGAAGCCGACGGCACGCCGCGCCGGATCGACAAGGCGTTCTCCTGGGAGGCGCCGCTGGCTGCGCATGGCCTCATGCATGAGGTCATCCGCAACGCCTGGAAGGGCGACCCCTACCCCATCGATACGCTCTTCCTCTACATGGCGAATATGAGCTGGAACTCGGCGATGAACACCGCGGGCACGGCCGCCATGCTCACCGACCGCGCTGCCGATGGCAGCTACAAGATCCCGCACATCCTTTATAGCGACGCCTATTTCTCCGAGATGGTGGCCTTCGCCGATCTGGTGCTGCCGGACACCACCTATCTCGAGCGCTGGGACTGCATTTCGCTGCTCGACCGGCCGATCGGCAGCGCCGAAGGGCCGGCGGATGCGATCCGCCAGCCGGTGGTGAAGCCCGACCGCGATGTGCGGCCGTTCCAGGACGTGCTCATCGATCTCGGCGCGCGGCTGAAGCTGCCCGGCCTCGTCGGCGCCGAGGGCAAGCCGCGCTATCGCGACTATGCCGACTACATGGTGCGGCATGAGCGCAAGCCGGGCATCGGCCCGCTGGCCGGCTGGCGCGGCGAGAAGGGCGATGCCGTCGCGGTCGGCGCCGCCAATCCGCACCAGCTCGAGCGCTATGTCGCCAATGGCTGCTTCTGGCAGCACCATCTGCCGCCCGATCAGCTCTATTTCAAGCACGCCAACCGCGCCTATCTCGAGACCGCAGCGGCGATGGGCTTCATCGACCGGCCGCGCCAGATCGTGCTGCAGCTCTATGTCGAGCCGCTGCAGAAATTCCGCCTCGCCGCGTCGGGTCACGGCCCGGTGCAGCCGCCGGCCCGCGACCGCGAGCGCATCCGGCAGTATTTCGATCCGCTGCCGATCTGGTACATGCCCTTCGAGGAAGCGGCGATCGACCGCGAGGCTTTCCCGCTCCATGCGGTGACGCAGCGGCCGATGCCGATGTACCACTCCTGGGGCTCGCAGAACGCCTGGCTGCGCCAGATCTACAACCGGAATCATCTTTATGTGCATCGCCGCACCGCCGCTTCGCTGGGGCTGCGCGACGAGGACTGGGTCTTCGTGGTGAGCCATCACGGCCGCGTCCGCTGCCAGATCCGGCTGGTCGAGGGCGTCAACCCGGAGACGGTGTGGACCTGGAACGCCATCGGCAAGCGCGCCGGCGCCTGGGCGCTCGCCGGCGACGCCCCGGAAGCGCGGCAAGGCTTCCTGCTCAACAACGCCATCTCCGAGATCTTGCCGGCGCAGGATGCGGGCGAGCGCTTCAACGCCGATCCCGTCACCGGGCAGGCCGCCTGGTACGATCTGCGCATCCGCCTCGAGCGCGCGCCGGCGGAAGCAGGCGAGACGCCAGCGGCGCTGGCGCCGCTGCCGGGGACCAGCGCGGCGCCGCACGTGCTGCGCTACGGCGCCGGCAGAGCGGAGCGCACGCCATGACCAGCCTGCCAGCCCCGCAGCCGGGCCAGAAGAAGCTCGGCCTCGTCATCGACCTCGATATCTGCGTCGGCTGCCATGCCTGCGCCGTCAATTGCAAGGAATGGAATACCGGCGGCGGCGCCGGCCCGCTCAGCGATCTCGAGCCCTATGGCGCGGAGCCCGACGGCGTCTGGTTCAACCGCATCCACGCCTTCGAGGTCGGCGAGGGCGCGGCGGGGCGCACGGTCTATTTCCCGAAATCCTGCCTGCATTGCGAGGATGCGCTCTGCGTCACCGTCTGTCCGACGGGGGCCAGCTTCAAGCGCGCCGAGGACGGCATTGTCCTCGTCGACGAGGATCTCTGCATCGGCTGCAAGCTGTGCTCCTGGGCCTGTCCCTACGGCGCGCGCGAATTCGACGAGCCTGCCGGCGTCATGCGCAAATGCACGCTCTGCGTCGACCGCATCTACAACGACAGCCTGGACGAGAGCGAGCGCGTTCCCGCCTGCGTCAGCACCTGCCCGGTCTCGGCGCGCCATTTCGGCGATCTCGGCGATCCCGCCTCCGAGGTCGCAAAGCTCGTCGCCGAGCGCGGCGGCTATGCGCTGCTGCCGGAGCTGGGCTACCGCCCGGTCAACCGCTATCTGCCGCCGCGGCCGCGGCAGAACGGCGAGGCGAAAGCCTGCGCCGCCGCCGCAGAGCCCCCGGCCGAGACCACCGGCAGCAAGCTGCTGCGCTGGGTCGATCAATTGCTGTCGCGATGATGCCGCTTCCTTGGCCCAAGTGCGGCATCAAGATGGCGCCCCGCTCTCGCACTGAGGTACGCACACATCTTGCGACTCCCCAGCCACCAACCATTGCTTTGCCCGCGAAAGCGGGC
>JASHUO010000748.1 GCA_030039975.1 Alphaproteobacteria bacterium | reverse complement strand
TCGATCAGCAGGAACAAATGCTGAGTTTCCTCCGGCGTCAGGCTTGCCGTCGGTTCGTCAAAGATGATCACCTGCGCCTGGTAGTAGACGGCGCGCGCAATCTCGACCATCTGCCGCTTGGCGGTCCCGAGCGTTGCCACCACGTCGCTTGGCTCGACGTTGAAGCTCATCGACTGCAGCAGTTGCTGCGCGCTGATATTGATACGGCGGAAGGTGGTCAGGAACCGCTCGCGACCAAGCTGCACGTTCTGCGCCACCGTCATGGTCGGCACCAGGCTGTCCTCCTGGTACACCATCGCGATGCCGCGCCGCAGTGCATCCGCCGGCGAGATGAACTGGCACGGCTCGCCGTCGATCAGGATGTCGCCGGACGTAAGCTGCACCGCACCGGAGATCGCCTTGCAAAGCGTCGATTTTCCGGCGCCGTTCTCGCCGACGAGGGCATGGACCTCGCCGGCGTGCAGGTCGAAATCGACGTTCTGAATTGCGGCCACGCCTTCATATAGTTTCGTCGCCTGCCGGACGCGCAGCTTCGGCATCGCCGCTTCGCCGGCAAGCGGCGCCGCGCGGGTCATTTCCCGAGGCCCATGGTTCATGCGCGCCCTCCCGTGTTGTCCAGGTCACACGCGCACAATCGGCCGTCGCCCTTGGACACCACGATCAGCCTTCCACCCGCCTCGCGCGCTGCCGTCACCCCATGACAGTGCCCGTCCACGCGACTATGCATCGAGAACACCGGTTCGGCCTCGGCATCGAGCCGCACCACGAGCCCGTAGGAGCGCGGCGGCGCCCACGGCTTGCGGATGCCGAGCTTCTTGATGCCGCCGCCCTGCAACGGCTCGAGATGGGAGCCCGTGGCGCGCAGCGACGGCCGCACCCACAGCTCGGGATCGACGGCGCGCATCATCTCTTGCCGGAACCGCGTTTCGCGCAGCACCAGTTCGATCAGCTGCGTGCGCATCGCAAATATCGCAAGCCAGTGTCCGCCGCCGGCCGCCGGTGCGATGCGCGCCGGATACCCTGGCAGGTTGTCGATTACGGTTTCGACGGCGGCTGAGCTTTTGGCGCCGATCCGGTAACGCATCAGGCTGTGCGTCCAACCCTGCGTGAAGAGAAGGCTCTCGCCGCCTGCCTCCACCTCCAGGCCGTTCGGATAGGGCAGACCATCGAGCAAAACCTCCGCCCTGCCACCATCCGGCGGCCAGTAGCCGAGCAGCCCCGCGCTGTTGCGCTCCATCAGGTCCCAAACCCAATCCTCGGCATCGTGGCGCAGGGTGCCGACGGCAAAGAACACGCCGCCCCGCGCGGGATCTTCCACGATCGCGGTGACGCAGCGGAGCGAGGCGCCGCCGAGCTGGGCGAGTGCCGCCTCCACCGTCCCGTCGGAGCGAAGGAGGCGCAGCCCGCCGCCATTGAGGCCAATGGCGAGCCGGCCGTCCGCAAGCGGCGCGAGCGCGGTGATCGGCCGATCGACCGCGGCGACCACCGCCTGGTCCCGCAATTCCGGGCCGGACAGGCGAAGCAGACGGTTCTGCGTACTCACAAGCAGCGTGCCATCGGTCCCGACCGCGACGTCGTCGGGACACACCAGATCGGGTCCGACGATCGGCAACGCGTCCAGACGATCATTCGGAAGGTAGGCGCCATCCAGCGTTGGGATGGCGCGCTGACGACGGGGCGCAAACCGCAGCGGCCTGACCATGTCCAGTGCGCCCGCCATGTGGTGATTTCCCTTCCTAAGGCGCCGCCCGGCGTTTGCCCCAGTAGCTGTCGCAGCCCGTCCAGGTCGGATCGACGCCGGTCAGTTTGATGCGTCCGATCCGATTGTTCTCCAGCCCGCCGAGATAGAGATAGCCCCGGTCCTCCCGCATGGAGGTCAGCGACGGATGCGACTCCCCGCCCGGATCCCAGTATGACTCGACCGGCTGGCAGTCGGCGTCGAGCTTGACGATGCAGCCGTTGTTGATGCCCGGAAACAACCACTCATCGATCGGAAGCTGCTTGATCATGCGCATGCGAAAGCCTGGCATCCGCATGGCCACGTCATAAACCGGCGTGCGCATCGCCACCAGCGCGAGCCAGTAGCCGCCGTCGGACGCGCGGTTGATGTTATCGGGACAGCCCGGAAGATGATCGAGCGCCACCTCGGTCTTTCCCTTCCGCGGCCCGTCGATCCAATAGCGCATCAGGCGCAGCCCGAAAGTCTCGCAGAACAGGATCGATTGGGCGTCATGCGTCAAGCACACGCCGTTGCAGAAGCGCACATTGTGCACCACCGTGCGCGTCTTGCCGGTCGCCGGATCGTAGCAGACCAAGCGGCCGCTGCCCCGTCCTTCCAGCCCGTCCACCGGCCAGGTGTGCATGTCAAAGCGAGTGGTGCCTTCGCTGAAGTAGATTCTCCCGTCCGGCGCGATGTCCACGTCGTCGGTCAGTTTCAGCCGCGAGTCGTCGATCAGCTTGAACCAGCTCCGGTTGGTCTGGTCCGTCAACTTGAAAACCGTCCCGTCGGGCTTCACCCCGTACAGCCCCATGAGCGCTGCGCAGACGATCAGGTTGTCGTCCTTGTCGAACGCAAGCCCCAGCGGTCGCCCGCCGATGCGGGCGAACAGTTCGCGCGTCTTGAAGCTCGGACCGGAGAATCGCAGAATCCACCCCTGCCGCGTGCCGGTGTAGAGCCGCCCTTCGCGATCCAGGATAATATCCTCGGGTCCCTCCACCTGATCGAGGGCGATCGCTTCCGCCCCGCGAAGACGGTCGTTCATCGCATAGGGCGTACCGCTGCCCTCGCGCGCGTCCGGCAGCGGGCCATAGTCCAGATAGGTCGGGTTGACATAGCTCTTCTGGATCGCCTTGCCGCGGTTCTTCGACCATTTCACGTCGATGCCGACCGCGAGCAGCAGGATCGCGCCGTTCACGGCGGTCGTCACCTGGCCGGGATAGCCCATCTGAATGAGCCCGTTGCCGAGCACGAAGATGATGCCCGCGCCGATGAGGCAGCGCCCAATCGTGCCCTTGCCGCCGGCGAGGCTCACCCCGCCGATCATCACCGCCGCCAAAGTCTCGAAGGCGAGACTGTCGCCCGTCTGCGACCCGACGCTCGCAAGCCGCGCCGCGAAGAACACCGCCCCGAGGGCGGACAGCATGCCGCTCACGACATAGATCGAGAACAGCACCCAACGGATGCTGATCCCGGCATGGCGCGCCGACCGCGGACTGGCGCCAACCGCCGTCAGATGCCAGCCCAGCCGTGACCGGCTGAGCAGGATATGGCCGATGAGGGCGATGACCACGAGTCCCCAGACATCGCTCGGAATCCCCAAAATCCCGCCGTTGCCGATCGCGTCCCAGAGCGGGCTCGACGCCGAAGACATCGCCATCTGCTCCGACCAGTGCAAGGTCAGCAGATCGAAGGCGCCGCGATAGACGATGAGCGTCACCAAGGTCGAGAGAAAGGCCCGCGTGCGCAGGATGCCGACGAAGAAGCCGTTGACGGCGCCGAGCAGCGCTCCCGACAGCACCGTCAGCACGATGACCAGGGGAACCGGAAGATTCCAGATGCTGAAACCCATCAGCGCAACGAAATCGGCCAACGCGAAAATCGAGCCGACGCTGAGGTCGATGCCGCCCGAGATCAGCGACAGCCCCATCGCGATCGCGACGAAGCCGAATTCCGCGAACTCGCGACCCATCGAGCCCGCGTTGTACGCGCTCGCATAGTTCGGGACGATGGTGGAAAACACCAGCAGCAGGGCCACCAGAACCGTGAACGGAATCGCCGGTTCCATCCACGTCTTGGCGAACAGGTCGGCAAAGGTTTGTCGCGGCGACCAAAAGTACTGGACCTGCTTCAGCCGCGCCGCGAACGGCGTGGGTGGAGAAGGAGAAATCGTGCTGCTCACCTGCCGGCCTCCATTGAGCTGGCGGACCGGGGCGCCGCGCGCCCCGGCCACGGCCGGAAGCTATTTCTGCGACAGCTCGGTGCAGGACGTCGGTGTCACGTTCTCGGCCGTCGTCGGATTCACCGGCGAGAAGATCGCCAGGTGCATCGTCCCCGGTTTCGTGTGGCTCTGCAGCAGCGTCACCGCCGTCGACATCATCTGGTCCGCCTGCAGGACGGCAGGATAGATGAAGTCCTCATAGAACAGGCCTTCCTTCAGGTACTGGCAGGCCGGCGGCTCGCCGCCATCGGTGGTGAAGATCTTCACCTTGCCCGAGAGGCCCGCCTGCTTCACCGCCTGCGCGATCCCGGAGTCCTGGCCCGACCACCAGCCCATATAGCCGCACAGGTCGGGATGCGCCTGCAGCACCGTCGCCGCCTTGTCGTGCGCGGTCTTCGAATCCCAGTTGGCTGCCTGGTTGCTGACGATCTGGATGTCGGCGTGCTGCTTGAACACCGACGTCGCGCCCTCCATGATTCCCAAACTGTACGCGGACGTCACCTCGCCATCCATCAACGCGATCTTGTGCGAGCTTCCCGGCGCGTCGCACGCCTTGACCACTGCATCGGCCATCTCGACACCGAGTTCATTCGGCTGCACGCCGATGAAGGCGTCACTCTTGTAGCGCGACGCCATGTTGATCTGGATCACGTAGATTCCGGCATTTTCCGCCCGCTGCAATGCCGGCGCCAGCACCTGCACATTCGGGTTGTGCACGATCAGAACGTCCGGATGCTGGCCGATCTCCGCCTCCAGCAGCTGCTCCTCGCGTTGGGTGTCGAAATTCGGGTCGCGGACCTGGAACTTGATGCCAAGGCGATCGGCGATCATCTGCATCCGCTCCCCCCAGATCCGCGTCAGCGGCACGGAATAAGCGACCGGAATGTAGACGACGCTCTTGCCCACCACGTCCTTGTTCCACTGCTCCTGCAATTGCTGCGCCGTGTTGCCCTGCGCCGCAGCCGTCCCCGCACTCAGGCAGGCCAGCGCGGCGCCCGCGACCACGGCCATCACTCCGCCAAGCAAATGTTTCATCATCGTCGTGACCTCCTCCCTATACCAAGCCCGTTATTGTCTAATCCCCGTGTCGCGCCGTCTCCTCGTCGCGCGGATGGAGCAGGTTGTCTCCGACGATGGCGGCGAGAAGCACGAGGCCACGAAAGATGTTCTGAGTATCGTTGCCCAAGTTGAGCAGCGTCATGCCGTTCAGCATCACGCCGATCAGCAGCCCGCCGGCGATCACGCTCAGGACGCTGCCGCGCCCGCCGACCAGGCTGACGCCCCCCAGCACCGCGACGAGGATCACGTTGAAGATTTCCGTGCCCATGACGATCTGGGTGTCGATGCTGGAGAGCGTGGCCATCAGCACGAGGCCGGCCAGATAGCCGATCACCGCGCACAGGCTGTATTCCAGCACGGTCAGTGGCCGGGTCGGGATGCCGCTGAGCCGCGCCGCTTCGGGGTTGTCGCCATGCGCGTAGATGAAACGTCCGATCCGCGTGCGGCTCAGGAACAGATGCACGATCAGCGCGAGCCCGAGGAAGATCAGCACCGGGATCGGCACGCCGGCGACATTGCGACCAAGCGCGAGGAAGCTCGCCGCCGACTTCGGCACGTACACCAGCAGCGTCGAGCCGACGATGAAGATCTGCGCCAGGCCGAACATCAGGAGGTTGGTCGCCAGAGTGGCGAACAGCGGTGGCACCTCTATGAACGCGATCACCAGCCCGTTCACCAACCCGATCGCGAGTGACACCGCAAACCCGCAGCAGATCGCCCACGGAATGCTTCCGCCTGCCTGCATCACCACCGCGGCCATCGCGGCGCCGATGGCGAGCGAGGCCACCTGAGAAATATCCAGCCCGCGCCCGATGATGACGATGGCGGCGCCCAGCGACAGGATGCCGAGAACGGCGATGCTGTTGAGCAGCGTCAGGATGTTCTGGACGGTGGCGAACCCCGGAACCAGCACGGCGAAGATGCCGGCCAGCACCAGAGTGGTGATAAGGACGATCTGCTCCTGAGTCAGTCGCTTGAGACCGCTCGGCGTCCTCGCCGGCAGCGCGACGCCAGCCACGCCGGCAGCGGCGTTTATCCGAACGTCTTCGGACGACTCCAGTCGCACCTCCCCCGCCTCCCGTCTGCACGCAGCTACGGCTGCGCGAACTGTTCTCATCGGCGGGGCGTTACCCGGCGAAGCTTTGGTATTTATTCAGCGCGAAGCTAAGCCGGCTGTCAAGAACACGTCCTTTTGCCGGTGATGTCTTAGGTTTTCTGAGCCGGCGTCATTGCCTTACGCATTCCGGCGCGGGCGCAGCACATGGCTGTGCGCAGCGGCGTAGAGGCGGCTTTCGGCGGCCTCCCGC
>JASHUO010000747.1 GCA_030039975.1 Alphaproteobacteria bacterium | reverse complement strand
ATAGCTGAGATCGACCTGGTCGGTGCGCTGCGCGATGGTGGTGCCGATACGCAGGTCCTGGCCCGTGCCGAGCAGGTTGCGCTCGCGGATCGAAATGTCGCCGAGGACGCCGTCGGTGGTCGAGAAGCCGACACCGACCGAGAACTCGCCGGTCGACTGCTCCTCGACATTGACGCCGATGACGGTCTTGTCGGGGGCGCTGCCGGGATTGGTGGTGATGTCGACCTTCTTGAAGAAGCCCAGATTCTTGATGCGCTGCTCCGAGCGCTGCAGCCGCGAGGTATTGAAGGCATCGCCCTCGACCAGGCGGAACTCGCGTCGGATCACCTTGTCGAGCGTGCGAACATTGCCGGTGATGTCGATGCGCTCGACGTAGACGCGGGGTCCCTCCTTGACGTCGAAGGTGACGTCGATGGTGTGGGTCTTAGGATCGCGCTTGACGCGCGGGTTGATCTCGATGAAGGCATAACCGCGATTGCCGAGCGCGTCGGTGAGCGCCGAGATCGTCTTGTCGACCTGATCGGCATTGTACCAGTCGCCCTGATGCACCGTGACCAGCGGCTTCAACTGGGCGGCGGGAACATCCTTGATGGCGCTGACGACGTCGATCTTGCCGAACTTGTAGCGTTCGCCTTCCTCGATGGTGAAGGTGATGAGGAAGCCGTCGCGCTGCGGCGTCAGCTCGGCGACCGCGGAGACGACGCGGAAATCGGCGTAGCCTTCCGACAGATAGAATTTGCGCAGCAGCTCGCGATCGTAGGTAAGCCGGTCCGGATCGTAATTGTCGTCGGCGCTGAAGAAGCGGTACCAGCGCGATTCCTTGGTCCTGATCACCTCGCGCAGCCGGTCAGCGGTGAACAGATGGTTGCCGACGAAATTGATGCTGCGGATGCCGGTGGTCGGCCCTTCGTCGATCTCGAAGACGAGGTCGACGCGGTTCTGATCGAGCGGAATGATCTTGGGCTCGACCTGGGCCGCGAAACGGCTGTTGCGGCGGTAGAGATCGAGGATGCGTTTCACGTCGCTCTGCACCTTCGCCCGGGTGTAGACGGTGCGCGGCTTGAGCTGGAGCTCCTGGTTCAGGGTGTCGTCGCTGAGCTTGTGATTGCCTTCGAAGGAGATGCGGTTGATGACCGGGTTCTCGACCACGCTCACGATGAGCGCGTTGCCGTCGCGGCGCAGCCTCACATCCGCGAAGAGGCCGGTGGCGAAGAGGCTCTTCAGCGACTTATCGATCTTGTCGGCGTCGAAGGGATCGCCCGGCTGCACCTGCATGTAGGATCGCACCGTCTCCGGTTCGACCCGCTGCGTTCCCTCGATGCGAATCTCGGAAATGATGCCTCCCGAGGGCACCTGCGCCGCCGCTTGGCGGACCGGCACTACAGCTACTCCAGTTGCGCCCGCGACTCCGACGCAGACTGCCGCAACAGCAAAGTTCCGCCGCAATACTCCCCCCGCCTAACAAACGCCGCCGACCCGCCCGGCTTCAGGTGATGCGTCCGGTTATGAGCTCCAGGATTTCGAGAGTCGCACCAGATCGTTCCAGGTGGCGAAGACCATCAACATGAGCACCAGGGCCAGCCCGAGACGGAATCCATATTCCTGCGCGCGTTGACTGAGCGGTTTTCCACGTATGGCTTCGGCGGCATAGAACAGCAGATGGCCGCCGTCAAGAACGGGTATCGGGAAGAGATTGATAAGACCGAGATTGATCGACAGCACGGCGGCAAAGCCAAGCAACGGGATGATGCCCTCCTGCGCCACCGCGCCCGAGAGCTGGAAGATCCCGATGGGCCCGCTGAGCTCGTCGCTCGACCGCAAGCCGATGATCATCTGCCATACCGCCTGCAGCGTGCCGGTGGTGAGATACCAGGATTCGTTGGTGGCGTACCACAGGGCCGCCGCGGGGTTGCGGCGGACGAAATCGACGCCCTTGCGGCCGATGCCGAGCCGGGCGATGTGATGCGTGAAGCCGAGTCGGTCGGTCTCGGTGACCACCTTGGGTGCGACACGAAGATCGAGCTCCTGCGCGTCGCGCCGCACGACGATCGCGAGCGGCGTCCCGGTATTCACCTCGACGATACGCTGGATGGTCTCGAAGCTGTCGATGGGCTGACCATCGATCGACACGATGACGTCACCGGGCTTGATGCCGGCGGCCTCGGCGGCGCTTCCCGGCAGCACCTGGCCGACATCGGGCGGCGAGAATTGCTGGCCGCGGACGGCGATGATCATGGCCAGAACCAGCACCGCCAAGACGAAATTGGCGATCGGCCCGGCGGCGACGACGGCGACGCGCTGCAGCAGGCGCTTGTGATGGAAGGAGACGGCTTTCTCCGCCTCGGTCATGTGCTGCAGATGCTCGCCCGGCAGCGAGGCCGGGTCGGCATCGCCGAACATTTTGACATAGCCGCCCAGCGGCACCGCGCTGAATTTCCACCGCGTCCCGGCGCGGTCGTCCCAGCCAAACAGCTCGGGCCCGAAGCCGATGGAGAAGGTCTCGATGCGCACGCCGTTGTAGCGGGCCACGAGGTAGTGGCCGAGCTCGTGCACGAACACCAGC
>JASHUO010000074.1 GCA_030039975.1 Alphaproteobacteria bacterium | reverse complement strand
CATGGCCATGGGCTTCGTGCCGGCTTGTCCGGCGTTCTTTCCGGCCGCTCGCGTGCGACGTTTCATAAGCGTCCTCCAAGGCCCTGTAAGGCCGCCATAAAATTGGAACCCGGCCCACCTTTGAGCAAGTGAAAAGCGCAGGACAAGCACCCGACCCGGTGAAGCACCGATCATCCCCCCTTTTGTTCACATTGCGTTCCAGATTTTCTTCGCCGTGGCGGCTCGGATGCAGAAGTTACGGCAAGGAGTATCCCGAGAACCGTCGAGACCCTCGCCGGCCTGCCCGGAAAGCGGGCGCCAGCGGCGGGGTCTTTCCCTCGCGATTCCATCCGCCGTCTCCGCCTCAGCCGATTCCATGCTGGACCCTCTGCCGGCGCCATGTCACATCAGATAACAGGCGAAGGCCGCTCGCCATCCGCCGGTAAACACGAACATCGCGGGCATCGGGCAGAAGCATGCGCAAGGTCCTGGTCTGGGATGCGCCGACGCGGCTCTTCCATTGGCTCGCCGCCTGTCTCGTCGCGGCAGCCTATGGCACTTGGCGAATGAACTGGATGGATTGGCACGCCTGGATCGGCGACGCCTTGCTGGCGCTGCTGCTCTTCCGCCTGCTCTGGGGCATTCTCGGCAGCGAGACGGCGCGGTTCTCTGCCTTTTTGGCACGGCCGCGCCAGGTCGCCCACCACCTCGCCCGTACCTTGCGCCGCGAGCCCGACCGCCAAATCGGCCACAACCCGGCCGGCGGTTGGATGGTCATGCTGCTTCTCGCCCTGATGCTTGGCGAGACGCTGACCGGCATTTACGTCAACAATGATGTCGCCGATGAGGGCCCGCTGACCGAGCTGGTGCCGGCGCCCATCGCCAATCTGATCACCGATCTGCACCGCATCCTGTGGCAGGCGCTGGTAGCCGCGGTCGCGCTGCACCTCACGGCGATCGTGGTTTATGCCGTGGCAAAGCGCCAGAACCTGGTGCTGCCCATGATCACCGGCCGGAAGCGCCTGCCCGAGGTCATCGAACAACCACGGCTCGCGGGTCTAGGACGCGCACTACTGGTTTTCGCCTGCGGCGCAGCTGCCGCGGCGGCGCTGACCAACCTGCTTTGAGCGGCCTCAGCCCTTGGGCGGCATCACCTGGCCGCGGATCTCGCCGGCAGGATGATCCTTGGTGTGCAAATTGATATACCAGTCGCCGGCGGCGAACTGCTTGGCTTGGTCAGGGGTGAGCGTCGCCTTTCCCGTGATTGGGCTCGAAGGTGGGCTTCCCTTGGTGGTCAGCCAGACCACGACCGGCCCGTTCTTGCCCTCGGCGCCGTTGTGGAAATGCGCCATCGTCGCCGGGCTCGATAGCCCGCTATAGGTGATCGACCAAGTGACGACCCGGGTGCTCGGGTCGTAGGTGAGATCGGCCGAACCGCTGCCGCTTGTCTGAACCGCCGGCACCTGTTGCGCGCCGCTCAACGGCACCGTGAAAGACTCCGGCGCCGCTTGCGCCTGGCCGGTCCAAGCGATGAGCCCAAGACCGACCAAAGCAAGAGCAGTCCGCCGCGATACTGCACTCATGGTTCCCTCCTCGATTGCAGCCATTTCAACCGTTCCGATGATAACAAGTTCCGCTGCCGAAGCCGCAGTAACGAACGCGCGATTTCAAGGACTTAGAGGAGCGCCGTCCAAAATGTTGCGATAGGGGTGCCCTCGGTCACCACTCGCGGTAAGGGAGTTCTTAAGCGCCCGTGCGGATAATAGGGTCCCTTCGACGGCCCGGGGGCGCCCCGCCCCTGCCGCTTCCCGCCGGGCCGGATCGAACAGCCATGGTGATAAAAAGGCGCAGGAATGATCCGTCGCTTCCATAATCTGCCGCTGTCGCTCAAGCTCCAATCGCTCGTTGCCGTAGCGCTTCTTGCGCTTGCCCTGGTCGTCAGTATGGCCGCCTGGCAGGAGCGGACGCGCATGATGGAGGACCGCATCACCGAGATCCACGTGCTGGTCGAGGCCGGCGTGGGCCTCGCCGCGCATTTCCAGCAGCTGGAGACTGAGGGCAAGCTCACCCACGACCAGGCTTGGCAGCAGTTCCACGATGCGCTCAGCGCGTTGCGCTATGACAACGGCAATTATCTCTTCGTCTATACAATGGATGGCACGCAGCGCGTGATGCCGGCGCAGCCCAAGATCGAGGGCACCAACCGCATCGACCTCAAGGATCCGACCGGGCTTTATTTCGTGCGCGACATGGTCGCGATCGCCGAGCGCGGCGGCGGCGTCGGCCAACTGCTCTATCCGCGGCCGGGAACGACGGCGCCGGTACCGAAGATCAATTACATCCTGCCGTTCAAGCCGTGGAACATCTTCATCGCCACCGGCCTCTTCGTCGACGACATCGATGCCACCTTCTACGCCGCGCTGTGGCAACTGGGCGCGATCGCCGGCACCATCGCACTGGCGACGGCACTCATCGCCTGGCTGCTGAGCCGCGGCATCGCCAACCCGCTCGGCCGCATTGAACGGGCGATGTCGGCACTCGCCGCCGGCGACCTCGGCGTCGTTGCCGCCGCGGAAGACCGCACCGACGAGATCGGCCGCATGGCGCGCTCGCTCGAGGTCTTCCGTCACAACGCGATGGAAAAGCAGCAACTCGAACAACAGCGGCTCGAAGCCGAGACGGGCAGCCGCGCGGAACGGCAACGCCTGATGCTCGAGCTTGCCGAGCGGCTCCAGCACAAAATCGGCGGATTGGCGGAGGCGCTCCGCGGCGCATCCACCGGGCTCAGGGCCACGGCGGAGACGATGAATTCCGCCACCGGGCAGAGCGAGACCCGATCGGACGCGATCGGCGCCGCCGTCGGCCAGACGTCGACGAATGTGGAAACCGTCGCCTCGGCGGCAGAGGAACTCTCGACGTCGATCCAGGAGATCGGCCGGCAGGTCGCGCAATCCACCGAGATCGCGGCCAAGGCTGTCGCCGACGCCGAACGCACCGATCAGCTGGTTCAGCACCTCGCGAGTTCGGCACAGAAAATTGGCGACGTGGTGCGCCTCATCAACGAGATCGCCGGTCAGACCAATCTGCTGGCGCTCAACGC
>JASHUO010000073.1 GCA_030039975.1 Alphaproteobacteria bacterium | reverse complement strand
GCCGTGGCGCCGCGCGGCTCCATCGAAGCGACGACGACGCGCTGATTGACGAGCGAGACGCGCGCCACCTGTGCCGCCTGTTGCATCAATCGCTCGATCTCGGCGAGGTTGTCGGGCTCGCCGCCCAAGGTCCAGTCGAGCGCGATATTGCCCGGCGCCTCGGCAAAGAGCAGCGGCGCGCCCGGCGCCACCGCGCCGCGCAGATCGGTCACGGCTTGCAGCGGCTCGTACGCCACCTCGACCAGCTCGGCCGCGTCTTGCGCCGCTGCTCGCGTCTGCGCCACCACCAGCGCCACCGGTTCGCCGGCATGGAGCGCGCGTTCCCCGACCAAGGCAGGTCGAAAGGGCGATTTGAGCGGCGCGCCGCCGCGGCCGGTCTGCGGCACCGGCCTGGCGACGCTGCCCACAGCCAGGTCAGCCGCCGTCAGCACGGCGAGCACCCCGGGCACTGCCGCCGCGCTCCCGCTATCGATCGAGCGAATGCGGGCAAAGGCGTGCGGCGAGCGGACGAACCAGCCGATCGCCGCGCCCTCCGCCACGGCATCGGCGGCATAGCGCCCGCGGCCGCGCAGCAGCGCCTCGTCTTCGACCCGCCCGCGCCAGGAAATCGTTTCCGCCATATCACCCTCGCGCCTAGAACACGCCCAGATGCTGATGAAGATCGACGCCGCTCGCCTGGAGGCGGGCGGCGGTGTCGCTGACCACGACGCGGCCGCTGTTGAGGATGACAATATCGTCGGCGAGATCGAATACCAGCTTGGCGTTCTGCTCAACCAGCAGGATGGAAAGGCCCTGCTCCTTGAGCCGGCGGATGGTCGACATCACCTCGGCGACGATCTGCGGCGCGAGACCCTCGGAAGGCTCGTCCATCAAGAGCACACGCGGGTTGGACATCAGCGCGCGGCCGATTGCCAGCATCTGCTGCTCGCCGCCGGAAAGGTAGCCCGCCGCCTGGTGTTGGCGCTCCGCGAGCCGCGGGAAGGCGGCAAAGACGCTGTCGAGCGTCCAGGGATGGCGCGCGCCGGCAACCGGCTTGCGCGCCGCCACAGTGAGATTCTCGCGCACGGTGAGGCTGCGGAAGATGCGCCGCCCCTGCGGCACCAGCGCGAGGCCGCGCGTCGCGATCGCTTCAGGCGCACGGCCGCTCACCGTCTCGCCGAAGAGCGAGACCGTCCCGATCCGCGGCGGCAGCAGCCCGACGGCGACATTCATGCAGGTCGTCTTGCCGGCGCCATTGCGGCCGAGAAGCCCCAGCACATGTCCCGCGGCAAGGCGCAGCGCCACGCCTTGCAGCACATGGCTGTCGCCGTAATAGGCGTGGACACCGTCAAGGCGGAGCGCATCATCCGCCAAGGTAGATCTCCCGGGTGCGCGGATGCGCCACCACCTCGGCACGCGTGCCCTCGACGATGACCTCGCCGAAATGCATGAGCGTGATGCGCTCGGCCAGCTCGAGCGCCACGTCCATGTCGTGCTCGATCATGACGACGGTGACATCGCGCGGGATCGACAGCAGCAGCCGATGCACCTCCTTGCGCTCGTCGATGGAAAGTCCGGCGAAGGGCTCGTCGAGCAGCAAGAGGCGCGGTTCCTGCGCCAGCGCCATGGCGATCTCGACGCGGCGGCGCTCGCCATAAGAGGTTTGCGCCAGCGGCCGCTCCGCCAGTTCGTCGAGACCGACGCGGCCGAGCGCGGCGCGCGCCCGCTCGATCAGCGTCTGCTGGCGCGCGAGCCGGCGGAACGGGTTCCAGCGCAGCGCCGAGAGTCCGAGCAGCGACAGGGTGACATTGTGCAGCAGCGTCTCGCCCGGAAAGAGCGTAATGATCTGATAGGTGCGGGCGAGGCCAAGATGCGGCCGCAGCCGACAGGGCAGCCGGGTGATGTCGCGCCCGAACAGCGCTATGGCGCCGGCATCGGGCCGCAGCTCGCCGGTGATGAGGTTGAAGAGCGTCGTCTTGCCGGCGCCATTGGGGCCGATGATGAGGCGGCGCTCGCCTTCCTCGACGGTGAGGTCGAGGGCGGCGGTGACGCGGAGGCCGCCGAAGGATTTCTCGAGCTGCTTCAGCACCAGCGCGCTCATCGCACGCCCCCACGCACCGGAAAGCGCCGCGCCCCGGCCCAGAGCCAGCGCCACAGGCGGACCGAGCCGGGGACGAGTCCTTCGGGCATGAAGATGACGATGGCCACGAAGATGGCGCCCAAGACGAAGTTCCAGCGCTCGATATAGGCGCTCGCCACGTTTTTCATGATGACGACCAGCGCCGCGCCGGCGATCGGGCCGAGCAAGGTACCACTGCCGCCCGAGATCACCATCAGCAGCACCTCGGCCGAGCTGCTGAGCGCCAGCACGTTGGGGCTGACGAACTCGTTGAAGTAGCAGAAGAGCAGCCCGGCGACGCCGCTCCAGAAGCCCGAGAACAGGAACGCCAGGAAGCGGATCAGCCAGACATTGTAGCCGAGCGCCGTCATCCGGCGTGGCTGGTCGCGCGTCCCCCTGAGGCTCGCGCCGAAGGGCGAGGCGACGAAGACCGCCATCGAGGCCACTGCCAGCGCGAAGACGATCAGGGTGAAATAATAGAACGGCGCCGCCGAAGCGAGCGAGAGACCAAAGGGCGCGGGCCGCGACGGCACATTGATGCCGTTGTCGCCGCCGGTGAGGCCGATCCAGCGATAAGCGAGCCCCCAGAGGATCTGGCCGAGGGCGAGCGTGATCATGACAAAGCCGATCCCGCTGGTGCGCAGCGACAGCACGGCGAAAGCCGCGGAAGTGGCGAGGATGATAAGAAGGGCGATGAGCGCCGCGGTGAGATGGCCGAAGCCGCCGGCGAGGAGCCAGGCCGCGGCGTAGCAGCCGACGCCGAAAAGCCCGGCATGACCGAGCGAGACGAGGCCGGCATAGCCCACCAGCACGTTGAGGCCGAGCGCGAACACGGCATAGATCAGGATCTGGCTCGCGATGTTGACGTAATAGTTGTTGCCGATCCAGAGCGGCACGGTGATGAGCGCGAGGCACGCCGCGGCGATGAGGAGGCGCCGGGTCACGGCACACGGCTGCCGAAAAGGCCCTGCGGCCGGAACAGCAGGATCAAGAGCATCGGCAGGAACAGGATGATGTAGGCGAGTTCGGGAAACAACACCTGGCCGTAATTGTAAAGGAAGCCGATGATCAAGCTGCCGACCAGGGCGCCCAGCAGGCTGCCGGTGCCGCCGAGAATGACGACGATGAGCGCCAGCGGCAGCATGTCGCTGTCGAGACCGGGATAGACCGAAAGGATCGGCCCGCCGATGACGCCGGCGAAGCCGGCGATCGCCGCGCCCAAGCAGAAGACGATGGTGAAGAGGCGCGAGACGCGGATGCCGGTGACGCGCGCCATCGCCGGATCGTCGACCCCGGCGCGGATCATGGCGCCGAGCCGGGTGCGCTCGAGCATCAGCCACAGCAGAACGGCGATGACCACCGCGATGGCGACGATCGCCAGCCGGTAGGTCGGGAAGACGATGCTGGCGATCGGCACGGCGCCGCCAAGGCCGGGCGGCGTGTCGAGCGGGATCGGGTCGCCGCCCCACAGCATGAGGCAGAGATCGGCAATCATGAAGGAAAGGCCGAGAGTGACCAGCACCTGCGCCAGTTCCTGCCCTTGCAGGCGGCGCAGCAGCAGCCGCTCGATGCCGCCGCCCACCACCGCCATCGCCGCCGCGGCCAGCAGCGCCGCCAGCCAGAAATCGAAGCCGAGCCCGAGGAAGGTCACGCCGAGATAGGCGCCCAGCATGAAGAACGAGCCATGCGTCAGGTTCGGGATGCGCATCAGGCCGAAGATGAGCGAGAAGCCGGCGGAGAGCAGGAACAACAATCCACCCAGGGTGATGCTGTTCACCCCGAGGAGCAGCCATTGGCTCATGATCGCTTCCGCCTGTTCGCGCCGCGGATATGCCGCCTTCGTCTCAGCTCTTCAGCGGCGGATAGTCGCGCGAATAGACCGGCTTGGCCAGATAGTCCTTCTCGTCATAGGTCCAGAACTGGCTGACCTCGGGATAGGTCTTGATGATGGTGTTGGTGAGCTTGCCGTTCTTGCGTTCGAGCCGGCGGATGAAGACGTTGCCGACGACATTGCCGAAATGATCGAAGTGGAAGGGACCGCGCGGCGTGTCGGTGAGCGAGACGGCGCGCAGCGCGGCGATGAGCGCCGGCTTGTCCTCGGTCTTGCCCTCCGTCTTCTGCAGCGCCGCCTCGATGCACATGCCGTTGATGTAGAGGCCGGCGGCGTAACCGCCCGGGATATTGCCGTAGTCTTTCACCATGTCGGCGACCATGCGCTGGTTGCTCGGCGTGTCGAGATCACTCGAGTACCACGAGGCCGAGATCGCCCCCACCGCATCATCGCCGAAGCTTTTGAGCAACGCGTCATCATAGGCCGTCCAACCGCCGAGGATCGGATATTTTGCCTTGGCGCCGAGCTCGGCGTATTGCTGGTTGAACTTGATCGGGTTGGAGCCGGCGAAGCCGTTGACGACGCCGTCGATATCGCTGAATTGCGAGATGTAGGGGGTGAAATCGGCGGTGACGAGCGGCGGCCACAGCTTCTTGACGACGCGGCCGCCCGCATCCTCGAACACCTCCTGGAAGCCGCCGATCTGCTCGTAGCCGAAGGCGAA
>JASHUO010000746.1 GCA_030039975.1 Alphaproteobacteria bacterium | reverse complement strand
TGGGCGTCCCGGCGAAGGCCCGCCAGAGCGGCACGCCGATCGCGACGAGGCGCTGGCAGAAGCCGTCGAAGAGCGCCTCTGCGCCGGTCCCGCTCAGGCCTGCCTCGACAGCCCAGACATGCAGATCAATGATGCGCCGGCCGAGCGCATCATCGAAGGTTTGCAGCTGCGCGGATGGCGCGGCCCCGGGAGTCACTCCGGAAGGAATCGACGGGTCGCTCACCAGGGCTCCTTGCGCGGCCAACACCCTCTCGAAACTAAGTTGGCATCGGCGTCCGGGCAAGCCGGGAGCGCGTGCTCCCTTGGCCGGGCCGGCCGCGCCCTCTAAACTTGCGCGCGATGGACAGAATCTTGAAATCCTTCGAGGCCGATGCGCAAGGCCCGCTCCAGGGCATTCGCGTCATCGATCTGAGCCGTCTCGTCGCCGGCAATATGCTCAGCCTGCAGCTTGCCGATTACGGCGCCGAGGTGATCAAAGTCGAGGATCCCGAGCGCGGCGACCCCTTGCGTGACTGGCGAGTGAAGGGCTTCAGCATCCACTGGAAGGTCTATGCCCGCAACAAGAAGAGTCTGGCGCTGGCGCTGCGCTCGCCGGAGGGGCTCAGTCTGCTGGCGCGCGTCATCGACACGGCCGATGTGCTGATCGAGAATTTCCGCCCGGGCACGCTCGAGGCAATGGGGCTCGCGCCCGAGGTGCTGCAGGCGCGCAATCCCGGCCTCATCGTCGTTCGCATCTCCGGCTGGGGACAGGATGGTCCCTATCGCGAGCGGCCGGGCTTCGGCTCCCTCGTCGAAGGCATGTCGGGCTTTGCCGCCAAGAACGGCTTTGCCGATCGGCCGCCGGTGCTGCCGCCGCTGGCGCTCGCCGACATGATCGCCGGGCTTTACGGCATGTCGGCGGTGCTGCTGGCGCTGCGGCACCGCGAGGTGAAGGGCGGTAAAGGGCAGGTCATCGACTTGCCGCTGCTCGACCCGATCTTCTCGATCCTCGGTCCCGATGCCGCCGAATACCGCGTCACCGGCAAGGTCAAGCCGCGCACCGGCAGCCGCTCGGCCACCACCTCGCCGCGCAACGCCTATCGCACCAAGGATGGGCGCTACATCGCCATTTCCGCCTCGATCCAGGCGATGGCCGAGCGGTTGTTCCGCGCCATCGGCCGCGCCGATATGATCGAGGATCCGCGCTTTCGCACCAATGCCGACCGCGTCAGGCATGCCGATGACTGCGAGGCGCCGATCGCCGCTTTCATCGCCGCGCGCGACCTCGCCGAGAATCTGGCGTTCTTCGAGCAGGCCGAAGTCACCGCGGCGCCGATCTACGATATCGACCAGTTCCTCGCCGACCCGCATGTGCGGGCGCGCGAGATCATCGTCGATCTGCCCGACGAGGAACTGGGGACAGTGCCGATGCATGCCGTGGTGCCGCGGCTCTCGACGACGCCCGGTCACATCCGGACGCCGGCGCCGGCGCTAGGCGAGCACACGCGCGCGATCCTGGAAGCCATCGGCTGCAAGGCGGCGGAGATCGAGGCGCTGGCAGCGGCGGGCACGATCCGCGTGGGCGCGCGCGGCGAAAAGGAGACGAAGCGATGACGGAGCTGCCGGTCTGGCGGTCGATGCTGTTCGTGCCGGTGACGGTGCCGAAATTCGTCGAGCGCGCCGCCGAGCGCGGCGCCGACGCGATCATCCTCGATCTCGAGGACAGCGTGCCCGTCGCCGAGAAGCCGCGCGGACGCGAACTGCTGCAGGAAGCGGCCACGGCCGTAGCGCGCAAGGGCGCCGATGTCGTGGTGCGCATCAACCGGCCCTGGCGGATGGCGCTCAGGGATATCGAAGCCGCGGTCTCGCCGCGCGTCCACGCGCTGATGGTGACCAAGGCCGAAAGCGCCGACCATCTGCGCATGGTGGCCGAGATCGTCGCCGAGCTCGAGATCGAGCGCGGCATGACGCCGGGCGCGACCAAGCTGGTGGCGCTGATCGAAACCGCCGATGCCTTCTTCCGCATGGCAGAGATCGCGCGGGCCCATCCGCGGCTCGTTGGACTCTCGGTGGGCGCCGAGGATTTCGCGCTTTCGGTCGCCATGCTGCCGGAAGCGGAGGGCCTTTTCTATCCCAAGCAGCACATGATCATCGCCGCGCGCGCCGCCGGCATCTTGCCGCTCGGCTTTCTCGGCACCGTCGCCGATTTTCGTGATCTCGACGCCTTCCGTGCGACCATCCGCCGCTCGCGCCGGCTGGGCTTCGCCGGCGCCTCCTGTATCCATCCTTCGCAGGTGCCGATTCTCAACGAGGAATACCGGCCGTCGCCCGAGGAGGTGGAAGCGGCCGAGCGCGCGGTCGCCGCTTATGACCGCGCCATTGCCGCCGGGATCGGCGCGATCGAACTCGACGGCAAGATGATCGACGTGCCTGTGGTCGAGCGCGCTAAGCAGGTGTTGACGCGGCATCGCGCAATACTCGCCCGGGAGGCGCACCGATGACAGCATGCTGGACGAACAAAGTGCGTCCCTCGACTGCTTGCTACGCTCGCTCGGGATAAAGACATTATCTTTGCGTCACAAAGAATTTACTGCATCCGGAGCTGATCGAAGGACGCACGTCTGAATTGCAGCGAGGTTGCTTGTTTGCCCCCCACAAAACTGAGAAATTCCGACTTGTTTGGATTTGCTCTAGCGCGGTGACCTGCATGGGTGGTAGGCAGGCGCCGCGGGGATAGTACACCCCCACGATGCCTATCTAAAGGCGAGCTCCAAAGGCGAGCGCCCGACGTTCTCGGCGATCTGCGGAAGACACAACAAGCTCATATCATGAACGATGACCAACAGCTTGCCGTGAGCTGCCGCGCTTACGAGGAAGCCGATACCGACGAGGCCGCTGAGCCGCAGAGCCGCCGCACCGCGTCGGTCGACGTCGTGGAGGATTGCGGCGGGGACGAGCCGGCGCCGCAGCGGGAGCCAAAACGCATCTGGGCCTGGTTGCTTTATGGCGCGATCCTGGCCGGTCTCGGCTTTGTCTATTACTACAACATCAGCGGCGTCGGCCGCCGGGTGATCGGCCTTCTCGGCGAGCATCGCTCGCTGAACCTGCTGATTTATCCGAGCGCACTCTGGGTGGTGATGGGCTTGGCCCTCATCACCTTCCGCACCATCGTCTGGATGTTCTATCGCCCTTTTCCTTCGGCGAGCTTCACCGCAGCACCGCCGCTCACCGTGGTCATTCCGGCGTATAACGAGGGCGCCATGGTGCTGACCGCCATTCGATCGGTAGCTCAGGCGAACTATCCCCGCGACCGGCTCGAGATCCTGGTCATCGACGACGGCAGCCGCGACGACACCTGGCGCTACATCTGCGAAGCGGCGGCGGCCTATCCCGGCCTCGTGACCGCCCTGCGCCACGAGCGCAACCGCGGCAAGCGCGCGGCATTGGCGCTCGGCTTCGAACGCGCCCGCGGCGACATCCTGGTGACGCTCGACAGCGACAGCGTCATCGAGCCCGACGCGCTCCTGGCCATCGCCGGCCCGTTCCGCGATCACCGCATCGGCGCCGTTGCCGGCAAGGTGCTGGTCTATAACCGGCGCGGGCTTATTCCGCGCATGCTGCATGTCCGCTTCATCCTCTCCTTCGACCTGCTGCGCTCGGTCGAATCCGCCTATCGCAACGTCTTCTGCTGTCCCGGTGCCTTGACCGGCTTGCGCGCCAGCGCCGTGCGCGG